>CAIRAO010000036.1 GCA_903876625.1 uncultured Gallionellaceae bacterium
CCATAGCCGTTTCCTGAACAGAGGCCTGCGGTAACATCACCGCGGTTTCCTCCCTTGGCGCTTGTCAGACGCCAGCCCGCACAGGGCTGAGGTATCATTGCGTCTTCGTGACTGAGGGCTGGCATCTGACAACCCTTAACACTTTCTGCCGGTCAGGACTGGCCGCTCCAGAGCAATCTAATAAGATGTTTACAGCGTCTTTGCCCCAGTTATTTCACACTATTTCAATAAATGCTCGCGACTGGATCCACCTGCTTTTGAGTAAAGAGCATTATCAATTTAACTGGTGAACTTTATCAGCAGTTGATATACTGCATCCTATGCAGACAGATAACGGCATTGATACTCTGATTGATTTGAACGGAAATATCGTTCAGCAGGAGCGTGGCTTTTGGGTTGAGATTCATGCTTGGCGCGTTGCCCCGACTATTTTGATACCACATGGTATCCGCTATTCTTTAACGCTGCATGATCAAAGTGGTGCGCGCGTGCTGGGCTATGACAATGCTCACGCGGTTAAGCCACCCGGTCGATTCAAGTTTGCGGGGCAAGTATTGCCGTATGACCACAAGCATCAACACATTGCCGATAAAGGTGTGCTGTACGAGTTCAAGGATGCCTACCAACTGCTTAGGGATTTCTTCGAAGATGTAGACCGGGTATTGAAGGAGACGGAAAAATGAAAAGCATCATGATTGGCATCATGCCTCAAGACAAGATTCGTGAACGCATCTACGCGATTGCCAAGGGCGAGTACAAGCCGAAGCCAAGTGAACCCAAGATATGGTTCACCTCAATGAAGTCATTGGCCGAAGTGCTTAGCGACGACAATCGTGCGCTGCTCCATGTGATCAAGGACTCGCAACCGGAGTCTATTTCGTCGCTGGCAGAAATGACGGGGCGCAAACCGGGTAATCTTTCTCGGACACTAAAAACCATGTCTAACTATGGCATCGTCGAAATGAGGCGCGAAAAAAACCATGTACGCCCGATTGCCAGGGCGACAGATTTTCATATTGTGACAGCCTGATCGGTCGGTGTCGGAAAAACATATCGTGCGACGTTCATTGGAACATGCGTCAGTGGTATTTGCGTAGCGTTTGCCGAATGATTAATCTGAAATTCACCGGCAGAAATGAAATACTGAGCGGCCATAACTGTTATTCAAGGTAAACGGGCTGGGGTCGGCCATGAACAGGCATTCGCCAAAGGCTGCATTGCGGCAAGCACTTTGAGTTATCTTTTGAAACCGCCTGTCAGTTTCGATGACGCAATGCGTCGACCACCAACTTGAATGCAGGCGACGCCTGCCTGCTCGGGTAATAGAGATGATATCCAGAAAATGGTTGGCACCAGTCTCGTAGCACAGATACAAGATGGCCCTTTTTGACATGTTGACCCACCATATCCTCCGGTAGATAGGCCAAGCCGAATCCCTTCAACGCGGCGCGAAAAATCTGTGTGCCGATGTTAAAAGTACATTGACCCTGCACACGTGCATTTAGTTTGTGTCCATTCTTCTCAAACTCCCATGCAAGGAGTTCGCTATGGGTAGGCAGTCGCAAATTTATGCAATCATGTTCTGCCAAATCTTGTGGAGTTTTTGGTTTTGGTCGCTTTGAGAAGTACCTAGGGGTTCCGACTACAGCCATGCGCCAATCCGGTCCAATCCGCACGGCTACCATATCCTTTTCCACCTGATCGCCAAGACGGACACCTGCATCGTAACGCTGTGCCACGATGTCAGTCATACCATAGTCGATGTTGATTTCAATCTTGATGTCAGGATAGTTCGGCAGGAATTTCGATAGCTTGGGCCAAAGGACAGAATCAGCTCCATGTTCTGCGCTGGTAATGCGTATGGTCCCGGCAGGCTTATCTCTCAGTTCATTCAACGAAGCTATTTCTGCTTCGATCTCTGCAAATCTTGGTCGCACAGTCAGTAGCAGACGTTCCCCAGCCTCAGTGGGTGACACGCTTCGAGTTGTACGTGTCAGTAGTCGAACACCCAAACTCGTCTCAAGCGCACGTATTGTATGACTCAACGCAGACTGAGATACCCCAAGCTGAGCTGCCGCTTTAGTAAAGCTTCCCTCGCGTGCAACCGCGATGAAAGCGAAGAGATCGTTATAGTTCTCGCGTTTCATTCATGAATTTTATTCATAAGCTCATGCACATTATAGCTACTTATCATTCAACCCGGAACTCGTTAAATTAGCATCCATCAGCATTGGATATGAATACATAACCTAAGGAGTACGGATCATGCAAAAGCGCAAACTTGGAACTTGTGGATTAGATGTTTCGGCAATCGGACTTGGTTGCATGAGCTTGAGTAACGTTTACGGCACGACCGTGGACAAGGCAACCGCAATTTCGCTGCTACGTTCGGCATTTGATAATGGAGTGACCTTCTTCGATACTGCTGAGGCGTACGGTCCATTCACCAACGAAAAAATCGTGGGAGAATCACTTGCGCCGATTCGAGACAAAGTGGAGATCGCCACTAAATTTGGTTTCGACATTGATCTGAATACTGGTGAACGTCGTGGTGGAGTGAACAGCCGTCCTGAGCATATCAAAGCAGTTGCGGAAGCTTCTCTCAAACGACTCGGAATTGATACGATCGACCTGCTCTATCAGCACCGCGTTGACCCGGCAGTGCCGATTGAGGATGTCGCCGGTGCGGTCAAGGAGTTGATCAAGGAAGGGAAGGTTAAATACTTCGGACTATCGGAAGCAGGTGCGCAGACAATCCGTCGCGCGCACGCTGTCCAGCCAGTCACCGCTGTTCAAAGTGAATATTCGTTATGGTGGAGAGAGCCTGAGGTAGAAATTTTGCCAACACTGAGAGAATTGGGCATTGGTTTTGTTCCCTTCAGTCCTTTAGGTGCGGGATTTCTCGCAGGCAAGATCGATGTAAACACCAAGTTCGAAAGTTCCGATTTTCGCACCAAGGTTCCACGCTTTTCTCCCGAAGCAATGAAGGCAAATATGGCACTTGTTGATCTTGTCAGTGATGTGGCAGCAAGAAAAAAGGCTACTCCAGCACAAATTGCACTTGCATGGCTGCTGGCTCAAGAGCCTTGGATCGTACCGATTCCCGGAACGACGAAGTTGCAACGACTTCAAGAGAATCTTGGGGCTGTGTCTGTCGAACTTACTGCAGAAGATCTCCACGAAATTGACACGGCAGAATCAAAGATCACGCTGCAGGGTACCAGACTACCTGAAAGCGCATTAAAAATGACTGGGTTATAAACTGGCGGTAAAGCAAATCAAAAAATGGAATTCATGAAATGGACATCAAACGAATCGGTTCTCAGCCCTCCGGAAAAGGGCCGCCAGATTATTTCACCGGAACTGTCCGAGTTGAATATTTGTTTCAACCACGAGAGCCAGCTAGAGCATCCGGTGCCAGTGTCACATTCGAGCCGGGCGCGCGAACTGCGTGGCATAGCCACCCACTCGGGCAGACCCTGATCGTGACATCTGGCTGCGGGCAGGTTCAACTTTGGGGTGATCCAATCGAGACAATTAGACCGGGTGATGTAGTCAATATTTCTCCCGGTGAAAAGCATTGGCATGGAGCTACGACGTCCACAGCCATGACACATATCGCAATTCAGGAGCAACTTAATGGCATTGCAGCTGTCTGGCAAGAGCAAGTCAGCTCAACACAATATGAAGCATTACCTATGCTCTAGTATAAAAACTTAAGGAGAGTACGATGAAAAATATCATTGTTTTAATCGGTGCAGGATCGATCGGTCAAGCCATTGCTCGGAGTGTCAGCGCAGGCAAGCACGTCCTGCTTGCAGATTTGCGCCAAGATAACCTTGATGCTGCTGCTAAAATCTTAAGCGATGCCGGGTTTGAGGTTAGCACCGCTATCGTAGATGTATCATCGCGTAAGTCGGTTAAGGCTCTCGTCGATACAGCAACGACCATCGGAAGCATAACTGGAGTTATTCATGCCGCAGGGGTCTCCCCTACACAGGAATCGCCTGCCACGATTTTGAAAGTAGATCTGTATGGTACTGCGCTCGTGCTCGAAGAATTTGGCAATGTCATTGCACAAGGAGGCGCAGGTGTCGTTATTGCCTCTCAGTCGGGACATCGCTTACCTGCATTAACGCCCGAGCAAAACAAGGCGCTGGCGACTACACCTGTAGACGAGTTGCTTGCTCTACCGATGCTTCAACCTGACCAAGTGACCGACCCGCTGAATGCCTACCAGATCTCCAAGCGTGGAAACTCTTTGCGGGTGATGGCTGAAGCTGTGCGGTGGGGTAAGCGCGGAGCCAGGATCAATACGATTAGCCCCGGCATCATAATCACGCCACTTGCTAAGGACGAGCTTAATGGTCCACGCGGAGATGGATACAGGCGCATGATTGAGGTGTCCGCAGCTAAGCGTGCAGGAACTCCAGATGAGGTAGGAGTCGTTGGAGCACTTCTAATGGGGCAGGACGGTGCATTTATCACCGGTAGCGATTTCCTAATGGATGGTGGAGTTACAGCTGCTTACTGGTACGGCGAACTTGCTCCGAAATAATTAAACTTCTGCTTCTCCCTCCATTGCCGTCACAGGATGAAGAATTTTCCCTATTGCTCATTTTGGCCACAATCGGACTATCGATTTGATCGCTATTATGGGCATAGCTACCCAAATAGAGTGCTTCGAAATTTGAATGATTAGTTCACATAGTGACCACACGTGAATTTCCATGTGGCCGCAGTACCTCTAAATTTCAGCCTGCTCCGAAATCTCCTGACATCACCTACTTCGACAACGAGATAAGGACTGTCAAATCACCTATCAGCTTTTATCTGGCGCGACGATCCGTATTGGGCGAGTCCCGATCTTGGCCCCGGTAACTTCATCCACGGCCACGGCCTTGATTTCTGTCCCTGTTTCAGCATCAAGGAAACGCACCAGTTTGCCTCCTCCACGATACTGGCGACCCCACTCGCCGATCATGAAGAGCACCGGCAGAAAGTCACGACCGGCAGCGGTCAACAGATACTCCTCTCGCGGAGGGTGATCAGAGTAGCGCCGTTTCTCTAGCAATCCCTCCTCAGTCAGCATAGCCAGTCGCCCGGTCAGGATCGTCGGTGCGATGCCAATGCTTTTCCGGAATTGGTCAAAGCGCGTAAGGCCCGCATGGGCATCCCGAAGGATCAATATGCACCACGCGTCGCCGGCAAAAGCAAGGCTGCGCGATATGGGACAAGGGTTATTGCAAATATTTTTATCGTCCATACTATTTTGATAGTGACAAAGTATTAAATTGATAGTAACATCACTCTCGAATTGATAGTGACAGTTTGACAGGAAGCAACCAACCACACAAGGAGAATTAAGCCATGAGCAATAACATTAAGCGTGTCGCCCTTATAACAGGAGCATCTTCAGGCATCGGCGAAGCCACGGCGGAGCGGCTGGCCAAGGCTGGCTACAGGGTATTCGGCACCAGCAGACGGGCAACCCCGGCGGCCGGTCAGCGCCTGTTCGAGATGCTTCCTCTGGACGTTAACAGCGACGATTCCGTCGATGCCCTTGTTCAAGAAGTCATGCGGCGTGCCGGCCGTATCGACTTGCTGGTGAACAATGCCGGTTTCGGCGTTGCGCCAGCCGGAGCGGAAGAGGTCTCGATCGAACAAGCCAAGTTGATCTTCGATACAAACTTCTTCGGTGTCCTCCGCCTGACCCGAGCCGTTGTGCCTTATATGCGGCAACAAGGCAGCGGTCGTATTCTCAATATCGGCTCGGTGCTTGGATTTTTGCCAATGCCATATGGGGCACTTTATGCGGCGAGCAAACATGCAATCGCAGGCTATTCCGAATCGCTTGATCACGAGTTGCGCACGCGCGGCATCCGCGTTTCGGTTATCGAGCCGGCCTACACCAAGACACCGTTCGATGCGAACATGCTAGAAGCAGATGCCAAGCTCGATGAATACCACGCAATCCGAGCCACAGTGAACAAGCGCATACAGGAGGTGATGGCAAATGCCCAGCCTCCCAGTGTCGTTGCCGACACCGTGCTGAAAGCCGCGACCGCCGCCCATCCGAAACTCCGTTACACACCGGAGGGGCTCGCCAGCCGGCTCCGATTCCTGCGCCGTTTTGCACCTGCCAGAATTGTCGACGCTGCACTTCGCAAGGACCTGCGACTCGATGCCAATCCTGAGCCACACATTAGTTGATTTCAACGTATGAACCGTCGTACCTGACACACCCATCCCTATTTCGCAGAGAGCAAACATGATGAAAGCAATGATTTTGGATCGTTATGGAAAGAAAGGCCGCATGCGCCTTGGCGACATGCCCGAACCCAAACTGGAAAAAAACGAAGTATTAGTACAAGTGCATGCAGCGGGCGTGAATCCGTTGGACGCGTTGATCAAAAGCGGCGAGTTCAAAATGCTCCTGCCCTATCGCTTTCCGCTCGTCCTTGGCCATGACGTGGCCGGTGTTGTGGTTCGTGTCGGGAAGCGGGTGAAGAAATTCAAGCCCGGCGACGAGGTCTACTCCCGCCCAGAGGATTTTCGGATCGGTGCATTCGCTGAACTGATTGCGATCAAGGAAGACTCGCTGGCTATCAAGCCTAAAGCTCTCACCATGGAAGAAGCTGCCTCCATTCCTCTGGTCGGGTTGACCGCGTGGCAGGCGTTGGTCGAAACGGCAAAGTTAAAAAAGGGGCAAAAGATATTCATTCAGGCCGGCTCCGGCGGCGTTGGAATAACCGCAATCCAGTTGGCGAAACATCTAGGTGCGTTCGTGGCGACTACAACGAGTACGGCCAATGTGGAGTGGGTAAAGCGCCTCGGTGCCGATATCGTTATCGACTACAAGAAAGATGATTTCGAGAAAAGCCTGTATGGTTACGATGTGGTTCTGAATAGTCAGGATGGCAAGACACTTGAAAAGTCCCTGAGTGTGCTGAAGTCCGGTGGAAAATTGATATCAATTTCCGGCCCTCCCACTCCCGAGTTCGCGGATGCAATCAAGGCACCCTGGTACGTGAAGCAAGTAATGCGGTTCTTGAGTGCGGGCATCAGAAGCAAAGCCAAGCGCCTTGGTGTCAATTATTCATTTCTCTTTATGAAAGCAAACGGTGGCCAGTTGCAGCAGATTACTGAGCTCATTGATTCCGGTGCGATACATACCGTCGTGGATCGAGTATTTTCGTTTGAGTCGACGCAGGAGGCTCTTGATTATGTCGAAACCGGGCGCGCCAAAGGCAAGGTTGTGGTGAAGATTCGATGAGAACGGCCTTGCTGAGCATCGACTCCGAGCAAAGCGGAACAAATAACTATAAGGACAAAATCATGACTTCATCTGGAAAATTTGCTGTTGTAACCGGGGCTTCTTCGGGCATAGGATCCGTCTATGCAGATCGTCTTGCCCGGCGCGGCTACGATCTCCTGCTTGTCGCCAGGCGCCGCGAGCTCCTGCAGAATATCGCCGCAAAGCTTGAGCAAGCATATGGCATTAAGGCCGAAACGTTCGTCGCTGATCTTGAAAAAGAAGCCGATCTCGTCGCTCTTGAAACTGCTCTCGCTGGCAATCCCGCCATCCATATATTGGTCAACAACGCAGGCATAGCTAGGCTGAACCTTGTCGCTGAGACGTCGGTGAAAGACTCGCTGTCGCAAATCGCGTTGAACATTACTGCCCTGACTCGCCTGACGCATGCCTTATTGCCGGCGTTCAAGGAACGCAACGAAGGTGTCATCATCAATATTGCCTCGGCATTGGCGCTTCATGCGCTGCCGGTGAGTTCCGTATACAGCGGCACGAAGGGTTTTGTTCTCAATTTCAGTCGCGGTCTGCAGCAGGAACTCGCGAATACCGGCATCAGGATTCAAGTGGTGCTGCCCGCCGCTACAGCGACCGATCTTTGGGAGATATCAGGCGTACCGCTGGCTGCATTGGCGCCAGAAACGGTGATGTCTGTCGAGCATCTTGTCGATGCAGCGCTGGCTGGTTTCGACCAAGGCGAGTCTGTCACTTTGCCGTCCATGGCTGATCCCGGTCTCTGGGTGCGATACGACACGGCGCGGTCCGATCTATTCTCCGCGATGCAAACCGGCAAGCCGGCGCCACGGCTTCTTGCGCTTTGACCCTTCAACGAAATTGAAAAAAAGGAGAGATAAATGCCCCTCGTTCGTATCGACATCAAACGGAACCCCGACCCTGCCTACGCCAAAAAGCTGGGCAAGGTGGTCTACGACTCAATGAAGGCTGCAATTAACGTCCCCGACCAGGATAATTTTCAGGTTCTGGCGGAGCATGACGACGACCACTTCGTCTATGACCCCACGTATCTCGGGATAAAACGAAGCGATGGCTTGGTGTTCATCCAAATCACACTCAATGAGGGTCGTTCGACGGACCAGAAGAAACTTCTCTACAAGAACATCGCAGAAGGCCTCCACAGGGAAGCGGGAGTTCGGTCGGAAGATGTCTTCATCAATCTGATCGAGGTCAAAAAGGAGAATTGGTCATTCGGTAGTGGGCTTGCCCAGTACGCCAGCTGAAGTTCGATAAAAGGAAATTCAATCATGATCATCGCTACCGGAGCATCCGGCCAACTCGGTCGGCGTCAGTTTACTGGCCTATAGTCGAGGATACTCACGAACCAGAGGTGTTCATAGCAGGCCGCTCTGGCTGTTTTGAAAGCCGACCCTGGCGTATGAAAATAAACCGAATGGTGCCACATCGAACAATTGCTTCGGCGAAACCTGACCGGCAGCATTGGGTCGACAACGGTACTTCGCTAACGACTACTTTCCGGCAACCTAATTTTAAAGTGGAACTTCAGCTGTGGGTTAGGAACAGCTGGTGGCTTCTCAATTTTAAATGACCGCAAACCATCAGTGGACTAAACCGCTCCGCGGTAGGTGCTCTCCGAATTGAAGGTTGTGGGTGATTGACAGAAATACGCTGTTCCTTAATTTGAGAAGTGAGGCAATCCGCCTCTTTCTCGACAAGGAGCAGAATCATGGACTCATCGACTCA
>CAIRAO010000037.1 GCA_903876625.1 uncultured Gallionellaceae bacterium
TTCAAAGTTTGATGTAGAACAGGCTGCAACTAAAGTTCGAACGCTTAAAGCAGACATACGAGCACTTGCTGCCCAAATTCGCCAGACGAAAATCGGTGTTGAATCTGCCCGCACCAAACTTGGCTACACCCGTATCACTGCACCCATAGATGGGGATGTTGTCAGCATTGCCACGCAGGAAGGCCAGACTGTAATCTCGATACAGCAAGTGCCCATCATTATGACGTTGGCCAAGCTCGATACCATGACTGTAAAAGCGCAGGTATCCGAGGCAGACGTGGTGCGCTTGCATTCCGGACAAAAAGTATATTTCACAACCATCGGCGATACTGAAACACGTCATTTTGGAAATTTACGCACCATTCAGCCTACACCGGAAAAAGGCACCGCAGAAAAAGCCAATAACGCGATTTTTTATAATGCTCTTTTCGAAATTCCCAATCCACAGCGTGAACTATGGTCTGACATGACAGTGATGGTGAGTTTCATTTTGAATGAAGCGAAGCATGTTCTCGTTATGCCGGTGCTTGCTTTGGGCGAAAAAGACAAAGATGGACGCTATGCGGTCAGGGTGCTCGAAAAAGACGGCGCGGTGAGCCAACGCAAAGTGGGTATTGCATTTAACGATCATGTGAATGCCCAAATAAAGGAAGGCTTGGCAGAAGGAGAACGCGTGATCACGGGTGAAAAAGCAAACTCCGACAAACCGGAAACGCCTGAGAAATCCTGATGGCATTGCTTGAACTCAATGGGGTAACCCGCGCCTATCCGTCTGGTGAGGGTGTTGTCACCGCGCTGAATAATATCAGCTTGCGGATTGCCGCAGGCGAGATGGTCGCGATCATGGGGACATCCGGTTCCGGTAAATCTACGCTGATGAATATTCTGGGGTGTCTGGATAAACCAACCTCTGGTAGTTACATTGTAGCGGGACAAGATGTCTCAACATTAGATAGCGACGCTTTGGCAAGTCTGCGACGAGAGCGATTCGGTTTTATCTTTCAGCGCTATCTTTTGCTAACTCATCTCAGTGCGCTGGCTAATGTAGAAATACCTGCCATTTATGCCGGATACGATAAACAGGCACGAGGTTCGCGTGCAAATAGTTTGTTGCAGCGTTTGGGGCTTGCAGATCGATCGTCACACCACCCCAACCAATTATCAGGCGGGCAACAGCAGCGCGTCAGTATTGCGCGGGCTCTGATGAATGGCGGCGAGATCATTTTGGCGGATGAGCCCAGTGGCGCACTCGATCACGCCAGCGGTAATGAAGTGTTGAATATCTTGCGCGAGCTGCACGATCAGGGACATACCATCATCATCGTTACCCATGACGCGAAGATTGCGGCTCATGCTGACCGGCTCGTTGAGATCAGCGACGGCCGCATAATCAAAGATACCGGTCAATCCAAAGCACCAAGCGCTGATTCCTCATCCAAAGAACGACCGTTGGCTACACCTCATTCTCACAGGTGTGCGTCTACTACCCAGTTGTTTGAAGCGCTGAA
>CAIRAO010000038.1 GCA_903876625.1 uncultured Gallionellaceae bacterium
ACCCGGCTTGTCAGTCTCCATTTCCAGACCGACACCAAAGGGGTCAAGCAACGAAGTCTTGATCGCAAGCAGATTAAGCAGTTTTGCCAGCAACGTGGTGCGGTAGACCGGCCCCAACCCGTGTTCGCTGCGCATCCAGTTACGTGCTTCGCTGCGTTTGGCAATGACGTGTGCTTTTTCGGTATCTTTAATCACTGCGTGCAGTTGGCGAACCGTGCCATCTTTGCGCAACACGGTTTTTTTGGCACGCGGTTGCACGATGTGGTCGTCGTCAAAATAGGCAAAGTCGCACCGCTCTACCAGCAACGAGCGCAACCGATCAGGGTATAGCCCAGCATAGCTTTCCAGCAGATCAAGATTATAAATCCAGTGATCAACCCAATAGCCTTCACCGTGCGCAGCATCCTGTATCAAGTCGGCCTGACCGAGGATGCGTTTAAAAATCGGCTCTGCTACCTCAATCGTACCCAGAGAATCGAGTAACGCCTGCATCAGTTGCCCAGGGCTAAACGGACGCGATAAGAAGGTGTGCCAATCCGGTGTATTAGCCGGTGCCCATGTTTGTACTTGTTTCGCGGGAACACAGAATTTTTCCGATTGAACAACCAGCGGGTTGTTGCCATCGATTTGAATCAGATTAAAGAAGGTTTCGATGTTGGCTGTATCGATGCCGGGAAAAACATAATTTTCCGAGCGCCTGTTTTGGTTAACATCACGAAAATTACCATTACCTTGCGAAAAGTAAGTGGGTGCCACATCGAAAAAATTGTAGTCGCGTTCCATGTCGCCATGCTTGCGGGTGAATACATGGAACACACGAGACCCATTTGTACCTTCGATGACCACCGGCTGACCTCCGCGCAGTGTGTTATCAAGAAATGCCTGCCGCGTATAAGGGCCAAGCTGCGGTGGTCCTGCAACCAGATCAAATTGACTGCCCAGCCTGGAGATCAGTTCATGATTCTCGGCGCGCTTTACCTTGGCATAGTCAGTGTTACCTACCAGCCGTTCACGGAAAGCGTTCGCTGTTTCCCAGTCTGGGGTTTGGCCGAAATACGAATCCCAGGTTGTCGAGGTTCCTGCATCCAGCGTCAAAGCGAGGTTGGCAAAGGCACAACCTGTCATGGTATCCCGCCTCGCGACAAGCGGATCAATGCGCTCGCTACCAAGAAAAGCCATGGGGTTGCGCAAACTGGTATCCCATCCAAAGACCTGTTCAGGGTCAACAATAATTTCTACCGGTTGCCCTTTACTCAGGGTAAAGGCAAAAAATCCGGCGTTGATCCACTCCATTTCCGGCTTGTCAGAGGGCATCACTTTGAGCTTGTAAAAAGGCAAGCTTTCTTCCACATGACGAATTTCTGCAAAGGCCTGCATGGTGCGTGACATTTGTTTGAGCAGATGCTCCTCTAAACCATAGGGCACCACCAGCGGCATGCCGTCGAGCACATCGGCGGTAAATACAGTTGAACCGATATTCTCCACCGTAACCCGACGCACCAGCGCGGGTAGCGGTTCATTTGGCAAGGTGAAATAGTTAACCCGAATACGCAAACCCAAATTTGAGTGAGTTTCTTCAATTTCAATTTCTTCAGGGTGAATGGTCAGCCGCTGAGTCACGCCCTCGGAAGCGCCGTTTTGAAACGGTTCATAAAGTGGTGAGCTGACTCCATTAGTTAGTTTGAAAAAAGTACGGAAACCAAACAGGGAAGTTAGGGTATAAGCTTTATCCGCAGGTTGAAACTCAAGCATTGCGCCATTGCGGTCGCGCACGCCGAAGCTGGAAATACATTGTCCCCGGTTGGTGTAAAACACCCACAGGGGTTTGCCATATTCACCGGCGATACCGGGCAGAAAGCTGGCAAACGGTCTTGCATTATTATAGGCATCCAGTTCGAAGCCATCTGTCGCTGTAATAGCTGTTTTGTGCAATTTATTTTTGTCCAGAAAGTGCTTCCAGCATTGGCTGTGTCACCAGCGTGATTCCTTTTTCTGAACGGAAAAAACGTTCCGCATCGGCCATGGCATTTTCACCGATCACCATGCCGTCCGGGATCACGCAGCCTCGGTCAACCACAACCCGGTTGAGTCTCGCATGGCGACCGATCACCACTTGGGGAAGCAGCACTGACCACTCCACGCTGGCATAGGAGTGCACGCGCACGCTGGAATACAGGACAGATCTGTTTACCGTACCGGAGATGATATTTCCGCCCGAGACCAGCGACTCGATGGCATTGCCGCGTCGCTCACCCAGGTTATGCACGAACTTGGCGGGAGCCAGTTGCGGCTGGTAGGTAGAGATCGGCCAATGATTGTCATACAAATTGAGGAGCGGATCGGTGGCGGTTAAATCGATGTTCGCATCCCAGTACGAATCAATGGTGCCGACATCGCGCCAGTAAGGCGCTTCACCGGGACGACTGATGACGCCGCTGAGTTCGAACGGATGCGCCGACACGCAACCCTGACGTACCGCGCGCGGAATGATGTCCTTGCCGAAATCATGAGTAGAGGCGGGGTCGGCCATGTCTCGCGCCAGTTCGGCATAGAGGTATTTGGCGTTAAAAATATACACTCCCATACTCACCAGTGATGCGTCCGGTTTACCCTGTATGGTGGGTGGTTCGGGAGGCTTTTCAACGAAATCGGTAATCTGCCATTGCTCATTGACTGCCATTACCCCAAACGCTTTAGCTTCTTCGCGACTGACTTCAATGCACGCCACGCTGCACTCGCGGCCCTTTGCGACATGGTCCGCCAGCATTAGCGCGTAGTTCATCTTGTAGATGTGATCTCCGGCCAGCACCACCACATAGTCGGCACCGTAGCTGTCGAGAATGTCATGGTTTTGTGAGACCGCATCGGCGGTTCCGCGATACCAGGTCTCCTCGTCGATACGCTGTTGAGCGGGTAGCAGATCAACAAATTCATTCATTTCACTATTTAAAAAAGCCCAGCCGCGCTGCAGATGGCGCAACAGGCTATGCGACTTGTATTGGGTGATCACAGCAATGCGCCGAATGCCGGAATTCAGGCAATTCGACAGGGCAAAATCAATAATGCGAAACTTGCCGCCGAAATATACCGCCGGCTTGGCTCGTCGGTCGGTCAGGCCATGCAAACGACTGCCTCTGCCACCGGCCAGTACAAGCGCGATTGCACGCTTTGGCAGATCAAGTTGATAGGCAAGTTCTTTGGATAACATGGGTGTTCTCCTTTCATTTTACAACTTGAATTAACGGGTTATTGATAGTTGGTAGATCACTCAAGCTTCATTGAGTGCCAGCCGTTCGGCAGTTAACTCTCGCATCATCCGCTTGGGTAGCCTGTCCACTGTGTACAGACCCCAATGCTTTTCCGGCTCCATCGGGTCGGGCGACCCTTTCCAGGGTTCATCAAAAGCTTCAAACACGAAAGTGAGAATGCCTGTCTTTTCGCTCCACTCTATCAAATCTCGAACGTAAATATTTTGCAGATCCTGCGAGGTGTTGTGGGGCTGAATACCACGTCCGTTGGAGTTTGTAGCCCAGCCTGCCTCGGAAATGATTACCGGCTTGTCCGGATAAAGTCGCGCCACGCTCTCGTAATTTTCGCGCGTATAGTCCATTGCTTCATGGATGTGTTTGAACTCCCATACTGGATAAGTGTGCACGGAAATAAAATCGAGTTCTTCAACCAAGTCACGTAGCTTGTATTGCCAGGGTACATAATTTTCGCAAAAGGTCACCGGTTGCTTCACACCTTGTTTGACGCGCCGCACGTGCTCGATCATGCGGTGTATCGGAACGAAGTGGTCGGTCCAATCTACCGTGGTCTCATTGCCGACCGCAACACTGAAAACGATGTCTTCATTCTGCCTCGCAAGGGCAATCAAGCGCCCGATTTCAGCATCGTTTTCGGCAACACTGGCTTCGAGTTGCTCTTCAGTGTAAGTTCCTCCCCACGGGCAGCCAAAATTATTCATTTCGGGGCCAAGGTAAGAGCCCAGCATGATCTGAAAATCAAGACCGTCACGCCGGATCACTTCAAGAACGCGTTCCGCGTGGGGACTTGCGTCATACAAACGCAACAGACGAAAATGTGGTTGCAGGATCAGCAAATCCTCGCGGATTTCTCTGAGAGAAGGATAGATCTTATCCCCGGGATTTTGCCCGTGGCGGTAGCCCGAATAACAGATGGCTCGACCAGCAGGAAGCTTGAGTTTCGAAGTCATGAGATAGTTAAAAAATTATATATGTAAAATATGTGATCAAAAATATGTAGTCATTAAAAATTGTTCAGCGTTTCCTTAAAGAAGTGTGAATTTATTCGTCATCCCCGCGAAGGCAGGGATCCAGTACTTTTATCAACTGGGTTCCCGCCTTCGCGGGAACGACGAAACCGAATAAGTCGGCGCTCCATTAAACAAACTTTGGCACTCCGTCCTTGTCCCATAAACCCCAATAAGCGCCCACATCGCCTTCAGCGCCCACCTTCCAGGCTTCATCAAAGGCGGCAAAATAAAAGATCTCAATATTGTCCTGTCGAACCCAGTGCTGGGTATCAATGAAGTAGCGCATCGCTCCTGCCACCGAGGGCACCGCTCCATGGAAGGCACTACCTTTGTCAGGCCAACCCGTCTCGCTGATGATGACCTTCTTTCCGGCTGCAACGGCTTTGGTTCGCTGAACCATGTTCTGCATATAGGCAATCGCTTCCTCGCGCGGGCATCCTTCCCAGAACGGATAACAATTGGTCAGCACCACATCGCA
>CAIRAO010000039.1 GCA_903876625.1 uncultured Gallionellaceae bacterium
CCGTTGATTTGAAAATCATTCGTCATCAGCATTCCTTGCCTTATTTGCGCCACACCGGCAATGTCGTCGAATTCAAATCCCTGGCTAAAGACGTCCGTGAAATCAAGTGCAATACGCTTGGGTAATGATTGCAGATTCATCACACTTAAAAGTTTGCCTGCTCCGGGGTCGACCTGCAAGAATTGGCCTTTACTCATTTTTAAATTCAAATGACCGTCCAGATTTCCCAACGCAAACTCATCCGGGGCACCCGACCAGACCAAATCGCAATCCAGCGTGCCTTTGCCATCTTTTAGCGCGTTGGGATAACCGGAACGATTGAGCATTTTACCCGTGTCATAAAGCTCCAGTTTAACCACCACATGAGTTTGCGACGGCAATAAGCTCCACTTCCCGTTCACAGTGACAACGCCATCCGAATTAGCCAAACGAAGATGATCCAATAGAATATCTTTATCAACTTGACTGGCATTCAACTCCAATCTCCCCAATTGTTTACCTTGATAGGTAAAGTGCTCAACTGCGATGTCAATAACCGGCATGGAAACATTGCTAACTGCCTTACCCGCAATCGTTGCTTGAGCCGGTTTGGCAATATCACTTTTAATATCTTTATTTTCTTCTCCCAAAACTGCATTTTTA
The DNA here is from genome assembly GCA_903876625.1 of uncultured Gallionellaceae bacterium. Lineage (GTDB taxonomy): Bacteria > Pseudomonadota > Gammaproteobacteria > Burkholderiales > Gallionellaceae > PALSA-1006. The sequence continues at coordinate 643 of CAIRAO010000039.1, forward strand.
AAGCGCGCGACAATTTTGCCCTTACCTTGGGTAAACCAGCTCGCTTCGCCATTCAGGTCTTTTGACATAAATTGTGCAGTCACAACACCACCATGGTTACGCGCATGAATATTCACTCCGTTGATTACGCTACCGTAGCCAATGACCTTCTGTGCTGTCAGATCAACTCCATCAATAATAAGCAAAGAGTTTTGTTTGCCATTTTTTTCCGGTATTACACTGCTCCAACCTTCCACCGACATCAATGGCAAAGTACCGGTGATCCAAATTCCTTCTTTGTCGCCCGCATGCCCGTTAGCACCAAAATTAAAATAGCCGCTCTTGATTGGTCTGTTACCAAGCTCGTCGTCTGCACGTAATAATCTCGTATTCACAATATCGCCATACTGTACGGTCATCAAATCCTGAGTTGGATTTAAACTTTTAAACTCAAATTTAAGCGGAATAACATAACGAGCTTGTTTATTAAAAGGAGCCGGTAAATTGGATATTATTCCTTGCATATTGGATGACACCACTACATCAAATTGGCCATTCTTTATCCTGCCTTCTGCATTCCAATCTGCAGTTCCATCGAAAGATTGCAACCAGGAAGTGGGCTCGATTTTGTGCCAGGCATCCGCATTGATTCTCCCTTTTATCTTGCCTTCAATGGTGCCGTCCGATTCTGTTTGAGCGCTTATCGATGCGGGACCTCCGTAAATTTGGGCTACCAAGTCTTTTACTCGAATCGTTGACTCTGTAAATTGAAAGTCCCCATTGACATTTTTTGCCATCGGAATAGCTTCACCAAAGTCGATGTCATTGTCAGTAAAGTGATAATTTCCTTTAACCTTAACCGGTGTGTCGTTTAATGGTATAAGCAGTTGCAGATCCAGCTTTCCTTCGCCTATCGCTACTGCCTTATCTGTAAAACCGCTGGTATATCCGCGTATCGGGCTGTGTTTGATAAATTCCAAAGCCTGCTTTGTCTGTAGGCCGGTTTCCCCGCTTACTTGTACTTGCGGTGCTGAACTCATGAAATCGGGGATGATCACACTCGCCTTTTGCACCTTTACTCCGCCCACCGCTGCGGAGGTTGAATCGACTTCAATTCTCGAGTTTTCAATCAATAGCGTTCCTTGTCCATTCTCAACACGAGGCCAATCTTTGGAAAAATCAACGACCACTTCTTTGGTTTTCGCATCAATGCGAAAAATCCCATTTTTATTTTTTGAAAAGGGGAAATCATTCAGGTCGCCCCGTAAACGGAAATGCGCATCTTCTGCCACTCCGGCCAAAAGAGCTGACTGCATCCAACTGATCGTTCCTTTTCCCAACAATTCTTTAGGTACATATTTCACTATATTGCGAATTGATGCGTGCGTCAGATTCAAATTGAAGTCGGCCACTCCGAGTCCATTTGATTCAGTTTGATAGTTGCCATAGGCTGTACCTGCCAAATCTTCATTTGAGACAGATAAATTGTTCAGCTTGATATCCCAGCCATCACGTTTGTGTTGCCAGCCCGTTTGAACCGATAGTGAATCAAAAATGACAGGTTCGAGTAAAAACTGCGGGGCATCCAATCTTAAATGTCGTGTATTGAGCGACATCACTCCACTACTATCATTACCGTTAATTTCACCGCTTAGACCCTCAATACCCGGAATTTTGTCGACACGACGTATTGTCATCGCGTCGAATCTGGCTTTTATATCGAAGCGTCCTTTGTCCTGCCACTGGGCACGCAAATCTGAAATCCGTCCGCTGGGAGAAAAATCGGCCAGTTTCTGTTTAAATGTCTTACCCAAGGGAATATAGTCCGCCATCGCTGTCAGGTCAGCCAAATCAATCACATTGGCTTGTATCTCTCCTGCCGTAAACGGTGTTTCCTTAGTGCCCACCAAACGCAAATGAAAATCTGTCGGCTTCAATTTAAAACCATTGTTCGTTTGTAAAGATAGTTTTGTTGCTGATACTTCAAAACCACGATCCAACTGATGCCATCCGACTCGACCGCGCAACCCGACCATATCTAGTTGTGGCAAATCGGCTGCCAGGCGACTGTGCACTTCTCGCATATCCAGATCAGCAGTTACCCGGTTGAATTTGCCGTCCTCAATGCCTAGCCATACTCGCAAACTTCCTTCTGCATGACTAAATTCATCAGGTAGTTTAATCCATGATGCCCATGCGCTTAAATCTGCATGACAAATCTGGGCAAATAATTCTCCGCGCCAATCTGTCCAGTCTGAAAAACTATTACCCACCATATCTCCGCGGACATCAACAGGGTCTGCAACAGAATCTGGAGGTGAGATACGCACGGCAAATCTGTGGTGTTTACCGCTATTATCCAATCGCATTTGCACTTGATTGAATAACAGTGCGTGTCTATCATATAACTCGTCCTGCCAGGTTATCCGACCATTACTCAGGTTTATACTCGGTTGATGCAACAACCAATCTGAAAGTTTACTGTCTGTAGAATGCCCGGAGACCCGCAGACCTGCAACGTGCAGCATACCTTGCTTATCACGCCTGATACTCAAATCCGGATCATCTACTTGCAATTCCTGAAGTCGCAGTTCACCGCTGAATAAAGTCATCCATGAAACCACATTTTCTATCCGTCTCAACTCTAAGGCGCTACGACCTTCAGGGTCTAACAGTTGAATATCGGTGAAGACTAAATGGGGACGAAACCAGCGCAAATCGGCCTCGATTTTTCCAATCTTTACTTGTAGACCAATCGCACGACTCGCCAGCACGGTTACTTCGTTATGATATTTTTCGATATCAGGAAGAACCCAGTATCGGAGCGTAAAAAGTGATGCCGCGACAAAGAAACTCAGCACCAATCCAAATAAAAACAAGACTCGTCCAAATTTGAGACCCGTGCGTTGTATGATTTTCAGCATTATTACTGTGCGCGGAGCAACCGTGAGTAGAAATTTTTCATGCGAAACATAACAGACTTATAATGAACCCGCTGACGGAGTCTATTTTACTCCGAACCAATCAACCATGAATACGAATGCCACTTCATTTACTGATTTTGACAATCTTGTCCAAAAGGGCAAGCACTGTAGCCGATATTTGCAGCGCTTGCTGGAGACCGAACCGTCTCTGCTCCCTTGGCTTAAAGATAATTACCAGACAAATTGCACTGCCGCAGAAATAATAGTTTGGTTTAACGAATTACCCATCAGCAGCGAGGAGGAATTGTCACGTGCTCTTCGCAGGTTGCGCAAGCGTGTCATGTTGAAAATATTAATGCGCGATCTAGGCGGTTTGGCCGACCTCAACGAAGTGATTTCGTGCATCACCTTTCTCGCAGAGTTGGCAATTCAACAAGCGCTGAGCTTTGCTACCCGCTCAGTTACAGAAATATACGGGCAACCCATCGGTGAAGAAACTGGCTTGCCTCAAGAACTAATTGTTATTGGCATGGGCAAACTCGGCGGTGGCGAATTAAATGTATCCTCTGATATCGATCTCATTTTTGTCTATGCGGAAGACGGTGAAACTAACGGAAATCGTCCTCTTAGCAATCACGAATTATTCAGTCGGATCGGGCGCAAACTCATCAACCTGATTAACGAACTTACCGCCGATGGCTTTGTCTTCCGCGTCGATATGCGCTTGCGCCCATATGGAGACAGTGGCGCACTGGTAACGAGCCTTGCATCATTGGAAGAGTATCTGGTTACTCAAGGTCGCGAATGGGAAAGGTATGCCTGGATCAAAGCACGTGTCATCGCCCCGGAAAGCATTAAAGTTACGAAAGAACTCATGGCCTTGGTTTTCCCTTTTGTGTTTCGGAAATACCTAGATTACGGTGCATTCGAATCGATGCGGAAATTACATGTTCAAATCCGTCAAGAAGTTGAACGTCGTGATCGAGCATGCAATATCAAACTCGGCCCGGGTGGCATTCGTGAAATTGAATTCATTGCCCAGGTTTTCCAACTCATACGTGGCGGACGCAGTCCGGCATTGCGCATTCGTCCAACCCAAGCCGTGTTACGTTTGCTGGCTGACATCGGATTGTTGGATAAAAAAACCGCGAGTGAACTTGGCGAAGCTTATATTTTCTTGCGAAATCTTGAACATCGTCTGCAATATCTGGATGACCAGCAAACCCAAGACATACCCGCGGATAATCACAACCGTGCCCTGCTCGCAACAGCGATGGGATTTCCTGATTACGCCACTTTGTTAACGCAACTGGATAGGCAACGCGAATTGGTCAGTCGTCACTTCAGCAAAATCTTTAGCACGCAGCAAAGCGAAAATATCACCAGTCCGTTCTGGAACGAAAATCTCGCCAGCGATCTGCTGATAAAGGATTTGTTGAAAAGTGGTTACGGCAATGCCAACGAATTAGCCGAACAGATCATGCAACTGCACAATAGCAACCGTTACAAACAATTACCCGAGATCAGCAAGCAGCGCATGGATAAAATCATTCCGCAGCTTGTTAATCTTTGCACCAAATTAATTCAGCGCGATTTGGCACTGCCACGCCTGCTTAGGCTGGTCGATCAAATCAGCGGTCGAAGTACTTACCTTGCCTTCATGATCGAACATCCTCTAGCACTTGAGCGATTGACACGTTTTGCGGGTGCCAGTGAATGGGCATGTAATTATTTGTCCATGCATCCCAGCCTGCTCGATGAATTACTTGATGCCCGTGAAATCTACCGTGCACCGGACTGGCAATACCTGGATGAAGCTCTTGCCGGTGAATTAAACGATCTTGAGGATGATCTTGAAAGGCAGATGGATGCGTTGCGTCACTTCAAACAAGCGCAAACCTTTCAATTGTTGGCAATGGATCTACAAGGTCTTTTACCCTTGGAAATATTGAGCGACCATCTCAGCGACTTGGCGAATTTAATACTGACCCATGTATTAAAACTATGCTGGAAAAACACTCGCAATAAACATCAGGAACTCCCCCGGTTCGCCATCGTCGCTTATGGCAAGCTCGGCGGGCGAGAGTTAGGGTATGACTCCGATTTGGATCTTATTTTCCTGTTCGATGATTCACATCCTGAAGCAGGTGAAAATTTCGCCAGACTAGCTCAACGTATCAACACGATTTTGAGCAGTTACACCTCAGCGGGGCGCCTTTATGAAACAGATCTGCGTCTACGACCAAATGGAGCAAGCGGATTGCTGGTCAGTAGTATCTCTGCTTTTGCTGTTTATCAAAAAACTCAAGCTTGGGTATGGGAGCATCAGGCACTAACACGCGCCCGTTTCAGCGCAGGCGATGCCAGCGTAGGAAAACAGTTTGAAGAAATCAGGCGGCAGGTTTTATGTCAACCTCGGGATCTCAACATCCTGAAAAGTGAAGTTGTCTCTATGCGCCAAAAGATGCACGATGGTCATCGTAACGCCAGCACACTTTTTGACATCAAGCACGATAGTGGAGGTATGGTAGATATTGAATTTATAGTCCAGTTCATCGTTCTGGCTCATGCAGCGGAATATCCTGAACTAGCAGACAACAGCGGCAATATCGCACTATTGGCATTGGCTGCCAAACTCAACTTGATTGATCAGCACAGCAGTAATTCGGTTGGAGAAATCTATCGCGGTCTGCGGCGTATTCAACATCAAATGAGACTGAACAACCAGACACTTTGTCTGATCGAAACAAAAGTGATAGACACTTCACCTGTTACCGATTTATGGGGAAAAATATTTGGGGGCCTATAAATAATTCAATTATTAGAGGCTATCATTTGGAAATCAAACCGACTTCGATTCAGTCCCTACCCCGGGAAAATAGGCGATATTGCTATTTTTTTGAGCGGGGGCTATTTTACCAACCAGGCGATAGGAAGCAACCTCACCCTTACCTTTTAAATTTAGCATGTTCGGAGGCTCAAACATGTAGTCCAGACGCAATCGATTGTAAGTAGCCTTATCCGTGAGTATGTATCCCTCAAGCGCATCGTCAGTTAGTCGGCTTGATACGTTGACAGTATCACCCCACAAATCAAAGATAAAACGCTTGGTGCCTATCACACCAGCAACCACTGGCCCGGTGCAAATACCAATATGTAATCCCAAATTTCGTCTCACCAAAGCGGGATGACTTGCAACAAAATCCATCATGTCAAACGCCAAATTAGCCATGTCCGCGACATACTCTTCCCTTTCACGAGCCAAACCACCGACTACCATATACGCGTCGCCTATTGTTTTAATTTTTTCCAAACCATGTCTCTCGGTTAAAGCATCAAACCAGGTAAACACAGTATTCAATAAACCAACCATTTGTTCGGGTGACATCTGTTGTGTGAGCTGGGTAAAGTTCACCAAGTCGGCAAACATAACCGTCACATCAGCGTAGCCATCGGCAATTAATCCAGGGTTGTTTTTTAATCGTTCCGCTATATTCGCAGGCAAAACGTTTAGCAATATCCGCTCCGATTTTTTTTGTTCTTCAGCCAATAAATCATGTTGTTGATCGAGCTGTTTCTTGATTTTCTCAGTTTCAAGCACAAAATAGCGTACCAGAAAATATACGATAGATGACATCGCGGCAAAATTCAGTGCGAAAAATACTCCGATCGTTTTCATGGGTACTTTGGTAACGGTCGTGTCACCCAGCATGTAATCGAAAGCACCTGATACAAATGTTAGTGATAAGTAGGCAATAAACCATGGAATTGAATCGCGCCAGCCAGAGACAACCAATGCTCCTATGGGTGCCAACAAAGCCCACAGCATTACCCCGCTGGATGTAACAGAATTCCCAATACTCCACTGCATCACAAATGGAGCAAATAAAAACAAAGTAAGTTGAATGAACCTGAAGGGCGCAAAATTGCGAGTTTTATAAAAATATGCCAGGGAAGTTATCGAGATAGCCTGATAGGCAAGCGGCACATTACTGGAAAAATTTAATCCCATAAACCAGTAAATTGCCAGCCATAGCATAACCGCAAGATTCATGAACGCGCAGGCGAAAATCAGAAGACTTTTTTGTAGCTTATCTTCTTGCGTATCCAACAAGTCTTCGCCTATTGACTGCAAAGTAAATTGCTTACTCACGCTGCTATTCTCCCGTTGGCACTATACATGCCTGGACGCAAACCCGCACATATTGATAATGTGCCAAGTATATTACCCGAAACGGGGGATAGCCGGAATCTTTTATACTTCAAACTTACAAACCGCACTAGGCATCTCCATCATCGGTGCAGTATATTGTAAGTAATTGTCAAAATGACCCGCTCTATAATTGATCCTTGTTATAACTTGTCATCCTTTTATCTCAACAGTGTCAATACGGTATTAGGTGACTGGTTCGCCTGAGCCAGCATCGCAGTACCGGCTTGTTGCAATATTTGTGCACGGGTCAATGCTGCTGTTTCAGCAGCATAGTCTGCGTCCATAATACGGCTACGAGAAGCAGACTGGTTTTCAGAAGCAATTTGCAAGTTTGAAATTACCGATTCAAAACGAGACTGAACCGCGCCGAATGTTGCACGCAACGAGGCAACATTATTAATATCGACATCCAGCTTGGCAATTTCGGCTTGTGCAGTTACTGAACTGTTACCCAAAGTAACTGAAGAAGGAGACAAGGCAGCAGGCGTAACAATAGTGAGATCGTCCACGTTTGCAACACTATTCGCACCAATTTGGAAAGTTTGATTCACAGGTGCTGAAAGCAGTGGAATATTGTTAAACTGCGTTGCAGCAATTACTCGTACGTTTTCAGAGTTGAGCTGAGTGTACTCAGCATCGATTGCCGGGATATCGGCATTTGACGTCGCGTTTGCCGCCTGAATCGCCAACTCGCGCATACGAGCCAGATTAGCCTGGATGGCACCGAGCGCACCTTCAGCAGTTTGGGCTAACGAAATTCCGTCATTTGCGTTGCGCACTGCCTGATTCAATCCGCGAATCTGACTTTCCATGCGCGAAGCGATCGCCATACCCGCCGCATCGTCTTTTGCACTGTTTACACGCAGACCGGAAGACAGCCGTTGCAAGGAAGTATGCAACGCACTTTGAGAAGAATTCAAATTGCGTTGTGCATTCAAAGATGCAAGGTTGGTATTAATATATGAAGGCATTTCAATTCTCCTTTAACTATTGATTCGGTTAACACGAC
>CAIRAO010000040.1 GCA_903876625.1 uncultured Gallionellaceae bacterium
CATTCCGGCCTGCGCCGGAATGACGAATTGATAACCAGGGAATTCACAATGAACACCATCGAACTTAACATCCTGCTTCCCGCGCTCATTGCTGGTTTGCTGGTACTTGGGACACACATCCCACTGGGCATGAAGATATTGGAGCGCGGAGTCATTTTTGCCGATCTCGCCGTTGCACAAATTGCCGGACTGGGGATTGTTATTGCCGCGCTGCTGGATTTAGCTGAACAGCCTCTGCTGGTGCAAACTATCGCCGCCGCCAGTGCGCTGTGCGGTGCGGCTTTGCTCGTGCTGATCGAACATTATCTGGATGAAGTCAAGGAAGCCTGCATCGGCCTAACGTTTGTACTCGCCGCCAGCGGCGGAATTCTACTGATGAGTCGCGACGTTCATTCCGGTGAACATCTCAAGGATTTGCTGGTTGGGCAGATTCTTTGGGTGAGTACCAATCAGCTAATCGCTACCGCAGTGTTAACGGCAGTATTACTTGCGCTATGGCAGTGGAGCAAGATGAAAGAACATAACTTTGGTTTTTATGCAATATTCGCATTAGCCGTAACGGCTTCTGTACAATTGGTCGGCGTATATCTGGTATTTGCCAGCCTGATTATTCCAGCACTCGCCACCTATCGTATCAACTATCGACGTACTCACTATGCTTTCGCAGTCGGCATATCCGGCTATGTCGTCGGATTGATGCTGTCCGCATGGTTTGATTTGCCGAGCGGGGCAACAGTTGTATGGTCGATGGCGGGAACGGGAATTATTACTTCATGTTTGCAACTTTTGAATGGTCGTTTCGGGGCGTGAAACGACTAAACAAGCCGTCAGCATTTTCTACTAACGGCTTGTAAACTTCGATGGGCTTTAGTTTTTTGAAACCAAAGCTTGAGTCAAATAGCATCCAAAGCGGCATTTAGCGTTGCGCTAGGGCGCATGGCTTTCGATGTTTTCTCAAAGTTCGGATGATAGTAGCCGCCCATGTCAACTGGCTTACCCTGAGCGGCAATTAACTCCGCACTGATCTTGGCTTCATTGTCAGTTAAGGCTTTGGCAAGCGGTGTGAAACGTGCCTGAATTTCTTTGTCTTTGCTCTGTGCTGCCAAAGCCTGTGCCCAGTAAAGTGCCAGATAAAAATGGCTGCCCCGGTTATCAATTTCGCCTACCTTACGCGCAGGCGACTTGTTGTTTTCCAAAATTCGGGCATTGGCTTGATCGAGCGTTTCCGCCAATACTTGCGCCTTTGCGTTGTTGAATTTCTGGCTCAGATGTTCGAGCGACACGCCGAGCGCCAGGAACTCACCCAAAGAATCCCAACGCAAGTAACCTTCCTGCTGGAATTGTTGAACATGTTTCGGAGCCGAACCGCCCGCGCCGGTTTCGAACAAACCGCCGCCGCTCATCAACGGAACAATAGACAGCATCTTGGCGCTAGTACCGAGTTCGAGGATCGGGAACAGATCGGTGAGGTAGTCACGCAACACGTTGCCGGTTACCGAAATCGTGTCTTTTCCAGCACGGATACGCTCAATGGAAATCTGAATCGCTTCTTCGGGTGTCTTGATACTAATATCCAAGCCTTTGGTATCGTGATCTTTCAGATATTTCTCAACTTTCAAAATGACCTGTGCATCGTGCGCACGGTTTTTGTCTAGCCAGAAAATAGCAGGCGTATTGCTCAATCTTGCACGTCCTACAGCCAACTTTACCCAATCTTGAATCGGGGCATCTTTTGCTTGGCACATACGGAAAATATCGCCTTGTTCAACTTTTTGCTCCAGCAGTGTTTTGCTGGAAGCGTCAACCACACGCACATTTCCGTTTGCTGCGATCTCGAAGGTTTTGTCGTGAGAGCCATACTCTTCCGCCTTCTGCGCCATCAAACCAACGTTTGGCACGCTTCCCATAGTCTTGGGATCGAATGCACCATGCTTCTTGCAATCTTCAATCACGACCTGATAAACACGCGCGTAGCAGCGGTCAGGGATCATCGCCTTGGTGTCATGTAACTTGCCATCGGTTCCCCACATCTTGCCGGAATCACGGATCATCGCTGGCATGGAAGCATCCACAATGATGTCGCTGGGAACGTGCAGGTTGGTGATGCCTTTATCCGAGTTGACCATCGCCAGTTCCGGACGTGTTTTGTAAACGGCTTGAATGTCGGCTTCGATCTCGGCGCGCTTGGCTTCCGGCAATTTGGCAATTTTTGCATACAGATCGCCCAAGCCGTTATTCACGTTCACGCCCAACTCTTTGATAGTCGAG
>CAIRAO010000041.1 GCA_903876625.1 uncultured Gallionellaceae bacterium
CTCTATCAAGCTTTTATTTTCCGGAGACTCGAGAACTTCTTTATGGAACTGCAGATCTTGCGGAAACCCGATCGAAAGCGTCTTCCCTTCAAGAGAAACCGGATATCCTTCCTGTAAATATGATGAGCCAGGACTAACGCTCCGTCGTTAATTTTATTTTGCTGATGACTCGTGCAATATTTATCCATCCAATTAAATACATATTCTGATCTCACGTTCGTCAAAAACTTGATTTTAGTTGTCTTTGAATAACCATTTAGAAAAGAAATGACCCAGCTCTGGTCAACATTTTTGTTAAATGAATCTGAACTGCCTGCTCTGTCTTCAATCCATTCTTTGCAGCTAACTGAACCGACAACGATGTCGGCTGCATTGCCACTAACTGAGAATCCAAGCGCTAATGCAATAAACATTGGTCTCAAGATTTTCTTCAAAAGTTTGTTTGGCTGGATCATAGGGTAATAATACCAGCCATTTTTCTGGCTGGCATAAAAATACAATTCAGTACCAGATCAGTTGATTCACAACGATGTCAACCCGAAACTCTTGTTAACTGGGCTCTACCAACCTCTTCGCCGTTCCGTTACACTTCCGCTCCATGATCAAATTTTCAAGCTGGCCTATATTTTTATTGCTGACCTTAAGCTGTCTTTCACACAGTGTCTGGGCGGCACCCGCTATCGCCCTGCATGGAAAGTATAAATATCCGGCCGATTTTAAAAGTTTCGAATACGTCAATCCCGCTGCGCCACAAGGCGGAGAGTTATTCACTTCCGGGTTGGGCAATTTTGAGAAACTGAATCCTTTTATTCTTAAGGGATTGGCTGCCGATGGATTGGAATACCTCGTATTTGAGACATTGGGGGTGCGTGCATGGGATGAACCAGACACGATATATGGCTTGATCGCGGAAGACATGAAATTGGCCCCGGATGAATTATCGCTAACATTTACGCTAAATCGCAAGGCAACATTTTCCAACGGAGATCCGGTAACCTCTGCTGACGTCAAATATTCTTTCGATCAGCTGACGAGCAAGCAGGCCACACCCATGTATCGCCGTTATTGGAACGATGTAAAGCAGATGGTGGTGATCGATCCCTATACGGTGCGCGCCGATTTTAAACGGAAAAATCACGAGTTGCGCCTGATCATTTGCGAGTTGCCCATCTTCTCGCGCAAGTGGGGCAGCGGTAAACCTTTCGACAAAATAACGTTAGATCCGCCGATTGCTTCGGGTCCTTACGTGGTCGATACTTTTGATCTCGGCAAGCGCATCACCTATCGACGCAACCCAAATTATTGGGGAAATGATCTTCCCACGCGGCGCGGCATGTTTAATTTCGGACGCATCACTTACCGCTATTACAAAGATCCGCTCACACGTATGGAAGGTTTGAAAGCAGGGGAAATTGATTTCATTCAGGAGAATTCTTCCAAGAATTGGGCTCGCAGTCATCAGGGCAAACGTTGGACACAAGGTGAATTGATAAAGACCTTATTCGCTCATTCGAACGGTGCGGGCTGGCAGGGTTTCTCAATGAATCTGCGTCGCCCCTTGTTTCAGGATATAAGGGTTAGAAAAGCATTGTGGTTGGCGATGGATTTCGAATGGATGAACCGCCAATTATTTTTCAATTTGTACACCCGTAGTCCAAGCTATTTCAGCAATACCGAACTGGCTGCCACAGGTCGTCCGGATGAACGCGAGCAAAAAGTGCTGCACGAATTGCAAGCGAATTTTGGCGACAAATTATCGGCAGAGATATTCGATGAAATTCCGGCTCCTCCGAGTACGAATCCACCACGTTCACTGCGCGATAATCTGCGTCAGGCACGTGAATTATTAACCAAAGCAGGCTGGAATTATCGCGATGGCGCTTTACGCAATACACAAGGCGATCCTTTCAAATTTGAAATGATGTTGGTTGATCGAATGGAAGAGCGCGTTTCCGCGGCTTATGCAAGAAATTTGGAAAAACTTGGGATCCACATGGATTACCGTGTTTTTGATGCGGCACTGGCGCAACGCAAAGAAGAGAATTTTGATTACGATATGGTGTGGGCGTTTTGCTATAAATATCCTTCTGATTGCCTTCAGGCAAGACAGGTC
>CAIRAO010000042.1 GCA_903876625.1 uncultured Gallionellaceae bacterium
GAGACTTTTTGGAGGGAGTAGCAAAGATGCATTCAAACTCAGCGTCAAAGCTAGTGGGGGATGTTGTTCATCTCCATGGTCCAAGGCCATGCCGGATGAAATACCGGTACGCATAAATCCTTTTGATCCATCCCAAACGATGACCCAGTTATCCTGGGTTATTGTTGGCAACAACATTTCCGATATCATCTGACGCAGTGAGATATTCGCGGTTTGGCAAGCAGAAATGATAGATTGCAACCACTGCTTATCCACGATAAATAAAGAGCGTTTCCCGTTTTTTTGTATCGGGCCGGGCACGACATGATTTTCTTCAGGATCAGTCAAAGTAAATTCTTCTGCTACAAAAGGTAATGCAACTTCCCAGCGTCTGCGCGACTGAGTGGGCATCGCTACGTTTACACAGGTAACCCGGTCAGAGGAAATGATGCCGATATGATCATCTGCCTTGGGTAAGGCAGAAAGGAGAGAATTCCCTGATTCCACGACGAAGCCGGCTTCATTACACAACGCCCAAGGGCAGGCTGAGGTGTTGTCATGCCAAGCGGCGGAAAAATAAATGCGTAAAATCATTATTCGGATCGTGCTACCTGCAGTCGGGGAATAGGGGTGCTAATCATAGTCTCATTTTACTCTACACTCTGCCAAATCACTGTGGGCCATCCTTGTGAGCGTTGCAACAAGGCTTGGGTAACCACTTGGGAATTATTGACTGTGGCGCGTCCGGTGACCCAAAAGAAAAAACTGCTGACGGAAATATCCATATCCGATATAACGATTGAATTTCTGGGTAAACGCTGCCTGAAGTCCGCAATATCCTTAAAAGGACTTCCTCGCCGCTGTAATACCAGCATGCGCGCATCGGACAAGCTCAGGTCTCCGGCAATTGAAGCCAACACTTCTGCCGGCGCAAAGTTGACATTGACGGGGCCAACAGTTGGCAGCACAGAAACGAAAGGTTTTAAGCGTGCAATGGTTTGACTGTCAAAGCCATTTATATGGGCTAATTCACCCAATTCTACCAAGGGGCGATTTGCGGCTAAATAGGGACGCGGAAGGGATAGATAATATCCATCTTCAGCACCTCCTCCGGGTTGCACTTCACTATCAGTATCTATCCAGTCGGCAAGAGCATAAGCCAGTTCAATTGGTAAATTAAGGATGGTTAGCAGGCGTTGAAATTTTGCGATATCCGGCTGGCTGCTAATTCCATTACGCACGACACTATTCAGATTGAACAAGCCCTGACGATCTTCGATGATGCCGATTACTTCACCATTTTCTACTGGCATCGCAGGGAGTCGCAATGTCCACATCTCGGTCTCATAGTCGATAGTACTTGAGGCGGCATCATCAGCCAGCACAGCTCTCGCCCAGTCAATACCTGCAATACCGAGCCGTCTTGCTTGAGTATGATCGAATTGAGTTTCAACTTGTCGCTGCCACAAGCTTTGCTGCTGAGAGATATAAACAGCCAACGTGGTAGCCAAGGCGACGATCAGCATGACCAGAATAACTGCAACGCCATGCTGTTTTGGAATGATAAAGTTCTCATCTCTTGATTTAAACTCGTTATAACTAAAACTTTTCATATTCATTGCAATGCAAAAATGCGTGAGACTTGTTCACCGCTGTCAAGCTTAAGTTTTATTTCTACTCCTGTGGGCGTTCCAGCATTCATTCCAGCGGGTGGCCAAATATCCTGCCAGTTATTGCTCGTGTCCAAATAGCGCAATTTAAATTCGCTTACACCTTCAAGTAAAATGTTTCGGGTAGGGATGGCGTTTGGGCCTTGATCCAGTGCGGACCAGTGCAACATCAAAATTTGACCGCGTTCAAACCGATAAGCGATCCGTTGAGGCGGAAGCATTTCAATCCCCTGGTCGTTCATGCCCGCCCGGGTAAACGTCATCTCGGCATCATTTTCTCCGACCAATACTTTGTGACCAACCCATTCAGGAGAGATATTGCCTGTTGAAACACGAACCGGGCGATGCACTGTTTGGGCAATATCCGACTCGAGTCGGGAAAAAAAGAATGCGAGGTGCTGCCATTTTCTGGTTTCAGCAGCAATATGTTCACGTGTTTCCAAAACCACATTCAATCCCCGATAGCCCGCGACCGATATAAAAGTCAAAATCATCAGTGCGACCAGAAGTTCGATCAAAGTGAAGCCGCTCTGTCTGATGAAGGTCATCTTCGCGGAACCTGAACAAGATATCCGCTTAAGCGTCTAAGCACATGGCCCACTCCTTCAGTGGGGTCGGTTACGCTGATTTCGATGCGCCGGAAAGCAGGGTTTGGTGTATCGATAATTTCTTCTGTCCACAACAAACGGATACCTGATTGAATTTCTTCACCGTTTTGTATCCCGACGTTGATCCAATCACCGCGGGCGGCATGGAGTGCAAGATGATTTTGAGCAACCCAGTCGGCAAGCAATCTAATGCGCATATCCTCGGCATGGTTTGTGGCTGCACCCGTGGCACGCAGAACCGCAGCCAGTGCGATTGCCAAAATCGCCAATGCGACCAGCGTTTCCAGTAGAGTGAATCCCTTATGATGTGTTAAGTGTTTATGGTTTTGCACGATTTGAATTTCCATCAGGCATGTCATCTGGCTGCAAGATCACATCTCCTGTGCTTTTACCGATTATTGTTGTGCTGGCTGAATTGTTGCTCATGCGAATACGAAAAGGAGGAGCAAAGGCTGATGAACTTAAGGCGAGTTTCTCTCCTGGCTGAATGGGTTGGTTGTCCAGTGTGATTTCGCCTATGAGGATGCCCTGAGGTAAAATGCGGGGTCGAAAAATAGTATCGTCTTCTATACGCGCCCAATCGTTATAGGAATTCTTTTTCCAAAATATATACCGCGTATTTTCTGAAGACCATGCCATTGAGCGCCCGCTGGAGCGAGCTTCAAGACCTGCGTTTTCGAGCAACAGAGCAAGTCGAGCAGCTTCTTCGCGGAGTGTGGTTCGATCATCCGGCATGAGTTGCACCACGACAATTCCGAGGGCTATCCCCATCACCACCATGACCACCAATAACTCGATCAGCGTAAAACCTTGTTGAATCCTGAAAACTTTAGGAGTTAAATTTCGAAGAGACAGGCTCTTTTTCATTCGTGATTACAAATCCCATGAACCTATATCCGCATCGCTACCTTCACCGCCGGGAGCACCATCTGCCCCCAAACTGATTACGTCAATATCCCCATGTGTACCGGGCTGTAAATATTGGTAAGGACTACCCCAGGGGTCTTTGGGAAGTTTTTCCAAATACCCGTTTCCTTTCCAATTTGTAGGAACGGGTTCCCCGGTCGGTTTCTTTACTAAAGCCTGCAGACCCTGTTCAGTACTCGGATAGCGCATGTTATCAAGTTTGTAAAGCTTGAGCGCCTGAACAATCGAGCCTATGTCTTGCCTGGCAGCAGTGACACGGGCTTCATCGGGTCGACTCATTACCTTGGGAACTATCAATGCTGCAAGTACTCCAAGAATGACGATAACGACCATGACTTCAATAAGAGTGAAACCACGAATAGCTGAAGGTATGTTTTGTTTGATGTTCATATCAATGAATATGCCTGAAATTAAGTTTAAATTATCCGGGCGTCAGTGTATCAAAATTAAGTGAAAAATTACCAGCCGATTAATGACTGGGCGATTATTCCATTCATCCTTTGTGTATACTAGCGACCCGACTTGATTGGATTGATATGAGGTTAGCATTTGACAAGAGCGGTGACCGGTTAAAAACAGCCGGCATCAATGTATTGGCAGTTTTTTCAAGGTTGCCTCTTACTTGGCGTGGAGTTGGGGCATTGGTTATCGGTATATCCTTAGCCAGATGGACTTGGATATTGTTTGCACCACAGACTTTGTCAGTGTTTCCACCCAAATCCAACATTGGCGTAAAAGAATCTGAAAAAATATTTGGAACGGCTGCTGCATCCAATGTACCAACGAACAATACTGATGCCGGCTTGGGAAATGTGCATCTAGTGGGCGTCTTTACTGGAAAACAGGCATTTGCCGTGTTTAAGACAGATGAGAAGACACAGCGTGGTTTCGCCTTGGGGGAAGATGTTGTCAAGGGAACAAAATTGACTGCGGTTGAAGCAGATCATGTTGTGTTAGAACATAATGGGATGCGCCAACAATTATTTCTGGAAAATAAATCTGGAAAAAATAAAGACACACTCGCTTTGGATCAACACTCACCTACTGTTGGTGTAGACCAGGCAGTGTCGGGTTGGAATCAGGCACAGCAGACGATGCAGAAAAATAGGACTCAGAAGCGGATGGAAAAAACAAAAGAGGTTCATGAATGAGTCGAGTTTCAACAGGGTGGATGCTGTTTACACTTTTATGTGCTGTTTTATTTTTTTCTGCAAACGGCTTTGCGGAAGAAGAAAAGGTGTCCCTTAATTTTGTGAATGCTGATATTGACGAGGTCGTGAGAGCGGTATCTCATATTACCGGAAAAAACTTTCTGATCGATCCTCGCGTAAAAGGCACGATCAATATTGTTTCCTCTACCCCGATTCCAGCCTCTCTGGCCTATGATACTTTGTTGTCTGCCTTGCGTATGCAAGGGTTTGCAGCAGTGGAAAACGGAGGCGTCACCAAAGTAATGCCGGAGGCAGATGCCAAGTTAAATATTGGCGCATCGAGTGATCCAAAAAGCGGCAGCGACAAATTGGTTACACGTGTATATATGTTAAAGCACGAGTCGGCTGTTCAAATGGTTCCAGTCTTGCGGCCACTGATCGCACCCAATAATATCGTTGTTGCTTATCCCAATAATAACGCGCTCGTAGTAACGGATTATGCGAGTAATCTGAAACGTATTGAACAGATCATCGCAACGATTGACCAACCCAGCGCCGAGGGAACAGTCATGATCCCTGTCAAATATTGTTCTGCATTGGACCTTGCCTCAACCATCAGTCGACTGATGCAGGATGGCTCAGTAGTGACTTCCGGTTCCACCGATGCCAGCCAGCGTTTTACACTGGTAACGGATTCGCGCAGTAATTCACTGTTGCTGCGTACTGATAGCCAGGCAAGAGTAATGCGGGTGCGAGACCTTGTTGCAAAACTCGATGTTCCCGGAGCTGCGCCCGGTAATATGCACGTTGTCTATTTGAAAAATGCTGAAGCCACCAAAATCGCACAGACATTGCGTGATGTGATTTCAGGGGAGACTTCATCTTTGTCCTCCTCCTCGGCGCCATTTGCAAACGGTCCTTCAGGTTCTGGCGCGACACCTGCCGCAAGTGCTGCATCAACTTTTGCAAACACGGCTTCAAAGAGCGGAGGTAGCGGCGGGGGAATGATTCAAGCCGACTTGGCTTCGAATGCGCTCATCATCACAGCCCCCGAAGCTATATACAATAACCTAAGAACAGTGATTGAAATGCTGGATGTACGTCGTGCGCAGGTATACATAGAAGCGCTGATTGCTGAAGTAACGTCGAACAAAAGCGGTGAATTCGGTGTGCAATGGCAAGCATTGAATGGGATCAACGGTACCGGCAACCAGATTATCGGCGGAACCAACTTTGGTAGCAGCGCCGGCAATATCCTGACTGCTTCAGCCAATATTGGCTCGGTGGGACAAGGGCTGAATGTGGGGGTAGTCAATGGTACAACTACCATTCCGGGTTTGGGTACCGTGCTTAATATGGGCGCACTGGCCAAATTTGTACAAAGTGATAATAATGCCAACATTCTTTCTACCCCTAACCTGCTGACATTAGACAACGAAGAAGCCAAGATCGTCGTGGGTCAAAACGTCCCCTTCATCACGGGCAGTTATGCGCAGACCGGCTCGACAACGACAGCCTCGCCATTTCAAACTATCGAACGCAAAGATGTCGGTTTGACGCTACGCATTAAACCGCAGATCCTTGACGGTGGCACCGTAAAGCTTCAGATTTATCAGGAAGTATCCAGTGTAAATAGTCTAACTAACACTGCAGGTATTATTACGAACACACGCTCACTCGAATCAACGGTATTGGTTGACGAAGGAAGAATAGTCGTACTGGGAGGCTTGATCCAGGATTCGGTCACCATGCAAGAAGACAAAGTGCCGTTGTTGGGTGATATACCCTGGTTAGGCAATTTGTTCCGCCATGAAATACGTCAACAAACCAAGACCAATCTGATGATCTTCATTCGTCCCTATGTATTGCGTACGGTATCATCGTCCAATTCTTTGACACAAGATCGCTATGATTATTTGCGTGGAGAACAGAAGGAGGTACAAGTACCTTTGAGAACTGTCTTGCCGGACATGACCGCGCCGATGCTGCCACCATTTAATCAGAATTCTGCACCGCCCTTGAATCTGAAACCCGAACCTGACTTGAAACCTTCTTCTTCCAAGTGGGGCTCCGGCTCGGTTACTCCTGCTACTCCGACACCCTGATAGTTGCGTGATGAATTCTCCTGCGGTACCTCTTTCTACCAAGGCAATTGCAAAAAAAATACCGTATCCGTTTGCCAAGAGTAAAGGCGTGTTGCTGACACATTTTGATACTGATTCCGCACACATCACGCTGCGTGCTGACGCTGCCGCAGAAACACTTGCTGAAGTTCAGCGTGTTTTGGGCGTGACCGTGCAAGCGACGATGATCACTGCTGCCGAGTTCGACCAGGCACTTGCGCGCGCTTATGCCCAGGCGGAGGGCTCGGCTGCGGCGATGGTCGAAGATGTCGAGCAGGATATGGATCTGTCGCAATTGGTACATGATTTGCCGCAGACTGAAGATCTGTTGGACGCAGAAAATGATGCACCCGTTATTCGCATGATCAACGCGCTACTGACACAGGCAGTACGTGAAAATGCATCCGACATTCACATCGAACCTTTTGAAACACGCTCGGTTGTGCGTTTTCGCACCGACGGTACTTTGAAGGATGTGATTGAGCCACACCGGGCTTTACATGCCGCGATGGTTTCGCGCATCAAGATCATGGCCGAACTGGACATTGCAGAAAAACGCCTGCCGCAAGATGGACGCATTACGCTACGTTTGGCCGGCCGGCCGGTTGATGTCCGCGTTTCAACTTTGCCGACGGGTCACGGAGAACGTGTGGTTCTGCGTTTACTCGACAAAGACGCAGGACGTTTGGAACTTTCGCGTTTGGGAATGCATGGTGAAACGCTGGTTGCGATGGATGCCTTGGTTAAACAACCGCACGGCATTGTTCTTGTAACAGGTCCGACCGGCTCAGGCAAAACCACCACTCTATATGCCGCGTTGTCACGCATCGATGCGACAGTGACTAACGTGATGACCGTGGAAGACCCCATAGAATATGACCTCGACGGTATCGGCCAGACTCAAGTGAATCCACGTATCGAAATGAGCTTTGCACGTGCCTTGAGGGCAATTCTGCGCCAGGATCCTGATGTGATCATGATTGGCGAAATACGTGATTTGGAAACTGCTCAAATCGCTGTGCAAGCCAGTTTGACCGGTCACCTGGTTTTGGCAACTCTGCATACCAACGATACGGCCAGTTCCGTCACGCGACTCACCGATATGGGCATCGAGCCTTTCTTATTGTCCTCCAGTTTGCTCGGAGTGCTGGCGCAGCGTTTGGTGCGCAGCTTGTGTACCCATTGCCGCGAAGCTTACATTCCAAGCCCAACAGAGCTTGCCTTGCTCGAAAATTTGGAGACGCCCTCTATTCTTTATCGCCCCAAAGGTTGTTCCGTTTGTAGCAACAGCGGATATCGCGGAAGAACAGGTATCTACGAATTGCTCACGGTAGACGATGGGTTGAGGCATTTGATTCATGACCATGTCGCAGAACAGGATCTGCGGCAATATGCCCTGCATCACGGTATGCGCGGATTACGCCAGGATGGGTTGCGCTTGGTTACAATGGGTGTGACTTCGCTTGAAGAACTGCTAAGAGTAACGCGTGAATAGCGTTCGTTACTGAGATCAAATATTGCGAGAGAATGATGAAGCCCCAAAAAAGAACAATAATTTATGTGTCAGATGGCACAGGGATAACTTCAGAAACACTGGGGCATGGATTGTTGGCCCAGTTCGAAGGGTTTGAATTCAAACCATTGCGTTTTCCATTTCTGGATAATGAAGACAAAGTCAGAGATTGTTTGGATCGCATTAATGAATTAAGTCGTATCGAAGGTATGCGTCCAATTGTGGTGATGACCCAAACGAATCAAGATTACAGCGCGATTTTGCATCAGGCAAATGCTTTTTTTATTGATTTATTTGATGCCTTTATTGCGCCATTGGAGCAGGAATTGGGGAGCAGATACACTCGTACTGTCGGACTTTCGCATGGACATGCCAATCCTGAATACAATTCTCGCATCGCGGCGATGAATTTTGCTTTGGCTCATGATGACGGAGTATCGGATACTGATTTGAAGAGCGCCGATGTTATTTTGGTTGGCGTGTCGCGTAGCGGCAAAACGCCCACCAGTTTGTATCTTTCACTACAGTTCTCGCTGAAAGCGGCAAATTATCCGCTTATCCCTGAAGATTTTGAGCGCGGCGATCTTCCCTCCAGGCTGCAACCATTTCGAACAAAGCTCTACGGCTTAACAATAGCGCCTGAGCAATTGCACCGCATACGAAGTGACAGGCGACCAAACAGCAAATATTCTTCACTCGAAAATTGTCGCTACGAAGTGGCAGCGGCTGAGAGAATGATGAGGCGTGAAGGTATCAAGTGGTTTGATACTACCTCACGCTCTATTGAAGAACTATCGGTGCAACTAATGCAGGAACTTAACCTCGAGCATTAATTTTTTGGGTATCCGTAATCTGTGGTTGATTTTGTTTAGAAAAGGTTTTAGGTAAATATTCTCCATTTTGTCTCTGATGCACCAATTATATATAAACAATTAGTTACGTGAAATTCAATGCCCTTCAATGGAGGGCTTTTTCATGGATTTTAATCTTAGAGATTTGGACAGATTTTTAATGTCCGCTGCAATCCAAATCGAGTCAAACAAAACTCGTATTTTGATGAGTCTAGAAAGTCAGCAAATAACCCGTTGCCGTCGCTGGTTGAGTGCACCGTGATATGATAAAGGTAGTGTCGCAATGCTGGTGCTATGTTTGACCCCGCTTTCGTAAGGAGACTAGGTAATGAAACTCGCTCTGATTATCGCGGCTCTCGTGCTAATGTACGCAGGCCATGTGTTCGCCGAAGACTTGGTTTCAGAACCCACACAAAATCCAAGTGCGCGGTATCGACTTTTCAGAACTCAGAACATCCACACATTATTGAAGCTCGATACTCGAACGGGCAAGATATGGCAGGTCCAATGGGGTAAAGAAAAAGAACGCTTTGTTACCGTAATCAGTCTGAAAGTTCTAGCATCGGGCAAGGAGGGTCTTTTCACTCTCTATCCGACGCCGAACATCTATACGTTCCTACTTCTCGACCAAGAGTCTGGGAATACGTGGCAGGTTCAATGGGGTCTAGACGACGAACATCGCTTTGTCGAGCCAGTTGAATAATCTCAACTTCCAGTTTTCACTTGTCCGCCTATTCGGTCAACGGAATTGGCTGCTGGTAAGTACCCTTAATGCTGTTTATGTATTCCAAAGCTGCACGGTTCCTCGGAGTTTCTGGAAAGGTGAAGAAAAGGAGACGCACAAGCTCCTCCTTGTTAGCCGCTAAAGATGTGAAACGATCAGCAAAGCGGTCAGCCTTTTCTAACAACGCATGCTCCTTCGCAAAATATCTTAAGACCTCAACCTGAGGCGAGTTAGGTAGGACATGTTTCAGAAATGTCCAGTGAAGACAAACGGCAAGAGGCCGCTCGCACTCTGGTGCATCGGGAAGCCCCAAACAGACATCCCTCATTACTGCCTCCCAATGTTCACGGCGCTCTGGATGAAATTGAAGTTCCACAGGAACGATAACTATGTGCTCGATGGCATTATCAAGGGCACACAGTCTATCGGAATAACCTTTATCCCATTTTTCGTGAACGGCTAAAACCAACTTTGGAACTCGCTCAACATGAAACCGCTGCACATGCAGCACTTCATGTCTGACCGCGCCTTCAGGGAAGTATCCATTGGTCGGTGCAAATAGTCGAACCCGTTGGGCATTGATGTTGACTGCGAGATTGCCCTGACCAGTAGTTCCTCCTTCATTCAGGTTGGGGTCGAGACTCACCTTGATGTCAACACCAGCGCCTTTCTCCACTTCAAGGATGAACTGTTGGACTGGCTCACTAAGACGGGCAAGATACTCGGGTTGCATATGCCGATGGTGCTTGATGTTTGACAAATAAATACTTCATTAAAAACTACCCTAACCAGTTAGGGGCGACTGTCCCTTTGGCCGAATTTTAACCTTTACTCATAATATCAGCGAAAGTCCGCTGCCTGCACACAGCTGACGTATTGATTTTCTAAAACCGGAAGTTCAACCTCTTGCGTAACCGGCTGCAGCAACAGATGATAACAGCAAGTGATATTGCGCCTCGTCACAAAGTAATATCGAAAGATGAAGATTAATGGCTATCGCAAGGTGCTTAGATAAACATTTCGATCTACATAATGCAAATTAGCTTGGCACAAATACCGCAGGACTAATGCCGAAGAACTTACCCAATTTTCCTGCCAGCGTTGCGCTGATTTTGCGTTTGCCTGCCAAGATTGCCGATAAATTACTTTGCGGTACAACGGCTGATAAGTCTTCTTGCTTTAATCCGCGCGCCTCCATTAAGAAGCGTAGCGCATCGTTAGGTGCGGCGGCTTCAATGACGTGATGTTCTTGTTCGTACTTTGATACTAAGTCACCTACTAAATTAAGCAAGCTATCTAACGGGTGATCTTCATCATCTCCGATAGCATCGAGCAGTGAGTTCATGAGTGCAACCATCCGGTCGTACTCTTTTTCATTTTTAATTGGGCGAAGATGAGCCATCTCATCAAAGGCCTGCCAAGAGGATTGGATGGCTCGAATATCAAATTGAGTTTGTGTAGCACGCATAATTAACCCTTACCTTTCCGATATAGCTTGTTCCAGTTGTCGTATTCGCGATGTGTCATCACTTTATGCACATAAACCTTCTTGAACCTGTATCTGACAATCACCACCAACCGGTAATTATTTCCGCAAATATCAAACACCGTATAAGGTGGCACATAATCAGCCGAGTTGAAAAACTCCCGCACATGATTGAAGTCAGTGAACTCAACGTGCTCAACGACTGTGTGCCACTCTCGCAACACCTTCTCCGCCTCAGGGTGTTTTTGCCAGAACTCGCGAAGCATTTTGATGGAGATGATGTGCATGCGATAACTATATCATATTGATATATTCATGCAAGCGAAGTTTTGAATATAGGGGGCGATCGACCGCAATGGAGAAACTTATCGTGGGTCCGCTGGCCGAATTTTAACCTTTACTCATAATATCAGCGAAAGTCCGCTGCCTGCACACGGTTGACGTATTGATTTTCTAAAACCGGAAGTTCAACCTCTTGCGTAACCGGCTGCTCAAAACTATATAGCAATAATGAAATCCCGGTGGATCGACATTATAAGATTCGTGATTGATACAAACACAGCATAATTGTCATGCTCTATTGATACAAACACAGCATAATAGTCATGTACTAACCACAGACCGAACCCAACAACAGACTTCAGGATTTAATAGGCATGACAGATATTGCAAAGAAATTCATGAGTCAACTGACTGATGACAATGGTAAAAGCGCCGCATTAGCTGAGATTAAATTGATGTTAAGCCAAGTTCAGGCAGAGTCTGAAATATTTCATCTTGCACTTGATAAAGAGCATTCTGATCGCTGGGATGAAGAAAATTCAGAGGATTTCCAAGAAGCAATGGGCCAAGACATCATCAACCATTACCATACTGGTCATTCTCTCGGCGTAATTGTATTTAATGACGATGATCAGCCTATTCTGCTAATGCATTACAGCAAAACAACTGGCTGGGAAGGAATCAATATTGACAAAAGACTCCGTCCACAATTTGACTTTCATACGCTCACCCCACCGCTTGGTGACAGCAACGATAAGGGGTCAGCTTCGGATTAAATAGCTCACTTAGTAAGCATTCCAAATAACTTGGCTTGCTAATTGGTTGTATGAACGGCATGCTTCCAGCTACTTATCTCGTTGGGAGTAATGATGAAACCCAGTCGGCTTGACCGAATCATTATCGAACCCGGCAAATGCGGCCGGCGTCCGTGCATTCGCGGCCTGCGCATCCGAGTCACTGATATTATCGGACTGCTTAGCGTGAGTTCTTCCCGTCAGGAAATTATTGAAGACTATCCCTTCCTCGAAGAAAACGACATTCTTGCGGCATTAGAATATGCCGCAGTCCAGACCGACCATGCCATTCTGATTGCTGCATGACCCTGTTGGTCGATAATCAATTGCCGTTGGCTTTGGCTCGCTATCTTGCTGCCAATGGCTGGGAATGAGCTCACGCGTAGGGAGCGATGATTATTGACCGCATGAACAGACCGCATGAAACATTACATTACTCCTTGTTAATGAGGTATATTCAGATTGACATATAATTCCTTACATGAAAGAATAAGTAAGAACAAATGAAAATCACAGGAGGTTGCAATGCTAGCGACAGTGACTGACAAGGGACAAGTGACCGTCCCAAAGAATATACGTGACCAGCTCCATATTGCGACCGGCAGCAAGCTCGATTTCGAGGTGGCGGACGATGGGAGTATGCGGGTGCGGGTGTTGGTGCGCGGCCCCGACAACTTGTTCGGCTTGGTTCAT
This sequence comes from uncultured Gallionellaceae bacterium, assembly GCA_903876625.1. Lineage (GTDB taxonomy): Bacteria > Pseudomonadota > Gammaproteobacteria > Burkholderiales > Gallionellaceae > PALSA-1006. Next base: position 12,802 of record CAIRAO010000042.1, read on the forward strand.
CGCCCAGGAATTAAGCCACTTAGCATCAAGGAGATGGATGAAGGCATCGTCGCGGCGACGAAAGTGCGCAACCAACGTGCGCGCAAATGATCGCGCTTGACACCAACGTCTTAGTGCGGCTTGTCACCCGTGACAACGAGGCGCAAGCACAGCGAGCCAAAGCAGTATTCGAGGCTCATGGGGAAGAGCACGGAGGATTATTCGTATCCGACATCGTGCTGGTCGAGTTGTGTTGGACGCTGTCGCGTAGCTACGAACTGGAACGTACCGACATTGCGCGCACCGTGCGAGCCCTGCTTGACAACAGTAGCATCACCTTCGAATCGCCGCTCGTCGTGCGCAACGCGCTGACCAGTTTTGAAACTACTGCTGCAGATTTCCCGGATTGCCTGATCGTAGCCAAAGCCAGCAACGCCGGATGCATCCACACGCTTACTTTCGACCAGCGCATGAAATCACTGCATGGCGTTCAACTTCTTTGACGAGAGTGTAATTCCTGCCCAACAAACGATAAGGTTTCAGCTTCTCGACAACGTAACGGATACCCAAGTGTTTCAGATATTACTGTTCAGATCGTAAACTTCATTCAGTATTTCAACAAAACGCCTTGCCTGCGGCGATAAGAATCGTCCTTTGCGTAACACCAAGCCA
>CAIRAO010000043.1 GCA_903876625.1 uncultured Gallionellaceae bacterium
AATGTTTAGGGAAAATGGAAGAAGTTGGCAAAGCAGGGAGGACGGTGATTTTTGTCAGCCACAGCATGCCCACTATTACATCGCTCTGCGACAGAGCAATTCTGGTGGAATCGGGAAGAGTGGTAAGGGATGGCTCAACATCAGAGGTGGTCATGCATTATTACACTAGCGGTCAATCATCACCTGCAAGCGCCGACTTTTCCGGCAAACAGGTGGGTGACGCATATGTACGGTTATTAAAGGGTGAGATAAAAAACAGCAAGGGTGATGTGGTGCTGGAGGTGAATATAAGTGAATCAGTCATTGTGGAAATGACATTTGAAATCTTTCAAACCGCCAATCTCCAATTTGTACCGAATTATTATTTCTATAATGCGGAAGGTGTATGTGCATTTGTTGCAGTTGAATATGTAAGCAAGTTGAACAAAGTAGGCAGATATGTAGCTGTTTGTCATATCCCAGGAGGTTTATTCAATGAAGGGGCTTACTTTGTCGCATTGGCACTGTCCTCTTTCGAATCTGGCGTTAACGTACATTTTTTTGAACGCGATGCCTTGTCGATCAATATTGTCGATTCTCTGATAGATACCTCCACCCGATCAGACTGGGCGGGAGCGATACCAGGTGTAGTTCGACCAAAGCTGCTTTGGGAAACCCATGAGTTGTAGAATTTCTAACACTTTAATAGTAGCGATGCTTACATTTAGGAAGCCAAAATGGTTGTAAGGTTATTTGCCCGATTGGCATCTAGATTTCGTAGAATGATTAAATCGAATCGGCCGGTCCCGAAGATGGTAAGGAATTGCAAGACACTTCTTTTTCATCGCGATAAATTATTATCCGCGTTCCCAGCCAACGTACAAAGTAAAGCTGCCAATACAGACGGCGACCTGAAATTAGTGTCGCGGATTATTACCGCCTACCAAAAAGCGAATAAAGCGGATTTGGGCGATTCAATGTGGAAAGTATTTTTTGCTTCATACCACAGGTCAATTCACGAAGAATTGATGAATGGACGAGTAGAAATTGTCGCCAAGATTTTCAGGGATCCTGCGGCCAGTGATTTATTTTATGGCTTTGATATCTTGACTAAATCTTCCCAAGAAATTTTTGATACGGACCAAGTGCGTGTGCCATATGCCAAGCTGTGTTTAGATGGATTAGTGAGATTTGCTGAAGCTACTGGTGCTATCCGTATTGACAATCCAGAAGCTTGGTCAGCACAGGATGGAAGTATGCTGGAAGGTGAAAAGGTACTGGCTGAATTAGGCAAGAAATGCTGGCCATTCTCAATCCCTAATCCGTATCCGGCGGAGCTCGGTTTAGAAACGTCGCGGGGAATAATTTCATATAGGGTACCGCAAGCGCTGTATCAAGCATGGCGTATCAACCAACTTGTTAAAGGAATTGCCAACCCTCGCATTCTTGAAATAGGTGCCGGTTTGGGACGTACAGCCTATTATGCATATGAATTAGGCATAAAGGATTATTCGATTGTAGATATTCCGATTACTGCAGCATCTCAGGCATATTTCTTGGGCCTTACCCTCGGTGAAAATAAAATTCATCTGGATGGTGAACCGTCTGTTGATTCAACCCATAAAGTAAAAATAATGTCGCCGCAGACTTTTATAAACGAGAATAAAATCTATGATTTAATTTTAAACGCCGATAGCTTGACGGAAATGGACTTGTCCACAGCCAGTGCCTATTGGAAAAAGATCAAATTTTCAACAAATATGTTCCTCTCAATAAATCATGAGGCTAACGCGTTTTGCGTAAAGGATTTAATTGCAGAGGAATTGCACAATATTGAGGTCAACAGATG
>CAIRAO010000044.1 GCA_903876625.1 uncultured Gallionellaceae bacterium
CGTTTCCCAAGAAATAAACAAACGTTTCATCGCAAACCAATATCGTTAAATAAGGCTCGCCATTTCAGCTAACGACTTTCGATTGATGAGATTAAAAAGTTGCTATAGATTCTAGCGCGTCAAACCACAGGGAAGAATAGTAAACATGAATACCCTTATTACCGCTAGCGAGCTTGAAACAAATCTCAAAACTGATCCCAACATTTTGATTTGCGATTGCCGCTTTGATTTAACCCAGTCATCGGCTGGACGCGAATCCTATACAACCGGACATATTCCCGGTGCGATATATATTGATCTGGAAGATGATTTATCAGCTTCAAAAACAGGAACGAATGGACGTCACCCGCTTCCAAAACCAGTGCAATGGGCACATACAAGACAACGTCTGGGAATGGCGCCTCAGCTTCATATTGTCGCCTATGACAATCAGGGCTCGATGTTTGCGAGTCGGCTATGGTGGATGCTACGCGCAATCGGACATGAAAAAGTGCAAGTATTGGACGGTGGCTTTGATTCCTGGAAAGGTATGATCAGCACTTCAATTCACAACCCAATTCCGCTTGAACAACCACTCAAACCATTGGAGTACCAAGGACTGGTCTTGGCTGATGAAGTTTTAAATAACATTACTTCACAGCGTAGAAAAGTGATTGATGCACGTTCGCCAGATCGATTTCACGGACAAAATGAAACGCTTGATCCTGTTGGCGGGCATATCCCAGGTGCTCTGAATCGTTTTTTTAAAGATAATTTAGACTCGGGAAAATTCAAGTCACCGGAAATGCTGCGGCAAGAATTTACTGCATTGCTTGGAAACATGCAGGCTTCAGAAGTCATTCATCAATGCGGCTCTGGTGTAACCGCATGTCATAATTTGCTGGCGATGGAATTTGCCGGGCTAAGTGGCTCGAATTTATATGCGGGCAGTTGGAGCGAATGGTGCGCAGATTCGAATCGCCCTGTTGAGATTTGAATTGATATGATGCAAAGTAGCACAACCCGAATAAGATTAAAACGATTTTACATTTGTCCCAAAATCCGTCATTCCCGCTCAGGCGGGAATCCAGCAAAACATGAAATCCGCGAAGCGGACAAACCCTAGTATTGCCTTGCTTCGCAGGACTTCTTAATCAACTGGATTCCCGCCTGCGCGGGAATGACGGGACTATTGGAAGAAATAGCTTAAGGAGTCCACATCATGAGCATTGAAAAACTGCTGACCTTCACCAAAGAAATAACCCGCTTGCTGGAAACACATCCCGGAGAAGAAAATATTTTGACTGATGGCAGCAAGCTTCTTTCGACACTGGTCGCCCGCGATGACTGGTTGCCCGAAACATTCGCCCAATCTCATCCAACATATTACCAACAATACCTGCTTTATGCCGACCCGCTGGAGCGCCTGTCAATTGTCAGCTTCGTGTGGGGACCGGGGCAAAAGACACCAGTGCATGATCATCTGACTTGGGGATTAGTGGGTGTGTTGCGTGGACGAGAACGCTCAACCGATTATCAAAAACAGGCAGATGGTACCTATAAGGCAATGAGAACAAGCGTGCTCTTGCCCGGCCAGACTACCGCCGTTTCTCCCACCATTGGAGATGTGCACGAAGTTGCGAACGATCTGGGTGATCAGGTTTCCATCAGTATTCACGTTTATGGTGCCAATATTGGCCGAGTGAACAGACATGTATTCGAGCCTGCAACCGGGGCAGCAAAATCATTCGTCTCCGGTTATGCCAACACCACCGTACCCAATCTCTGGAAATGAGTTCAGCAAATAGCACCATACTGTTTAAAAGATTTGCCGACATTCGTTCTGCTCTGCTTGATCGTCAAGAAATCGCCCTGCTGGATGTTCGTGAAGAACATCCCCATGCGCAAGCACATCCTTTATTTGCGGCCAATCTACCTCTGTCTCGCATCGAGCTTGAGGCCTATACAAAGCTGCCGCGCCGTGACGTTTCGATTGTCACGCTTGACGACGGAGAGGGTTATGCCGAACTTGCCGCTAAAAAATTAGTGGTGCTCGGTTACACCAAGGTTGCGATATTGACTGGCGGAGTGAGCGGCTGGCAGCAGGATGGTGGTGAATTTTTTCGCGACGTGAATGTACCCAGCAAAGCTTTTGGAGAACTGGTCGAATCCATTCGACATACACCTTCGTTTTCCGCCGAAGAAGTTCAGGCACTGATCGACTCGAAGGCCGATGTGGTTATTGTGGATGCCCGTCGTTTTGACGAATATCAGACCATGAGCATCCCCACTGCAACGAGTTTGCCCGGTGCTGAACTTGTGCTCAAAATTCGTGAATTGGCAAAGCGTCCGGAAACGCAGGTGATCGTGAATTGTGCGGGTCGCACACGCAGCATTATTGGCACTCAGTCGCTGATCAATGCAGGATTATCAAACCCTGTCGCAGCGCTGCGTAATGGCACGATCGGCTGGAAACTTGCCGGTCAAAAACTCGATCATGGTCAAGATCGCCGATGCAAAGACATCACTGAGGCCAACCGATTTAAAGCGGCAACTGCTGCCAGAGAAGTTGCCGATAAAGCAGGTGTTCAACGGGTAATTCTTGCTGACATTCAAGATTGGAGAAAACAGCAAACTCGCACGACTTATTTCTTTGACGTGCGCACGCCTGAAGAATTTGCTGCCGGCCATATTCCCGGTTTTATTTCCGCTCCCGGCGGCCAGTTAGTGCAAGAAACTGAAATGGTGGCGCCGGTACGTGGCGCGCGCATCGTGCTGGCAGACACAGATCATGTACGTGCCAATATGAGTGGCTCCTGGTTGGCACAAATGGGGTGGGAAGTTTATGTGGTTGACCAAACTCAGCCAAGTGATTTTAGTGAGACGGGACACTCAATAAGTTTACTTCCACCGTTGCCTGAGGTGCACAAAATTTCACCGCTCACTTTAGCGGATTGGCTCAAATCTTCCGAGCGAACAATTGTATTGGATGTTGCTACGAGTCAATACCACCTGCGTCAACATATTCCCGGTGCATGGTTTGTGCTTCGTTCAAATTTAACAAAAGATTGGCAACGCATTCCGAAAGCAAACCGCTATGTAGTTACCAGCGAAAATGGACTACTTGCCAGATTTGCAGCAGTTGAAATCGAAACACTGGTTACAGGTGCTGAAGTTGTAGTACTGGAAGGTGGTACACAAGCTTGGCGTGATGCCGGCTTCGCGATTGAAAATGGTTCTACTCACCTTGCTTCAGAGCCTATCGATCGGTATAGGCGGCCATACGAAGGGACAGACAATCCGCGAGAAGCCATGCAGGGTTATCTTGACTGGGAATTTGGGCTAGTCGATCAATTGTCGAGAGACGGAACGCATCACTTCAAGGTTATTTAAAGCCTGACTTTCCGTTAGATCTGTCATTCCCGCGCATGCGGGAATCCAGAAAGAAATACATCCCTCTTAACGGACAAAGCTCGGATGTGTATCTGCTTCGCAGATGTTTTTCGATGTAACCAAGTGCCATGTCGGTCAGCAACCGGTACATTTAGTCCCGCATTTAGACTGGAAGCAACCCTGCAACCCGCCACAAGTTTGTTTAGTACAAGAGAGTAGCGAAGGTGATGAGGTGTTTTCTTCGGCCTTCTTTTCAGTTTTCTTTTTCTTGTGCTTTTTAGCCGCATGTTTCGGAGCAGGCTGTGTTGTTGGTGCGGGTGTCGTATTGGCGGTCGGCGCGCCGGAGGCGGGCGCAGATGTGGCATCAGCTGCCCAGACAGGTACGACGATCAAAGCTAACAACAGCAACAAGTACTTCATGCTTACACTCCTTTGATGGTTAAAAAAATAGCTGCGGTTAAAACAATCGTAGCCCGGATGTAATCCGGGGATTCCAAGATCATCCCGGATTACATCCCGGCTACACAGGCTTTGTGGTTAAAAAATTACGCTTTGCCCAATCAATTTCGTAGGGGCGTATCGCATACGCCCTTTTACAACATTTCATCAAGGGCGTATTGCCATACGCCCCTACGCAAGTATATTTTCACCAACTCAACTTAACTTTGGCATACACCTGCCGCCCCTGACTAAAGCGCGGAATGAGGGGATCGAGTTCCGTGTATAAAATGCCCGTGTTGGCGGCGTTACGCACACCGGCATCCAGCGAGCCATGCAGGTTAAATTTCCAGTTCACGCTGGCGTCCGTCATATTGAAGCGCTGGGAAACGTCAAACGGGACGGGATCGTGACCACAGAAATAAGGAACGGGAACACAAGACGCCAATTGTTGTATCGCATCGAGCTGGTTGTGAGTTGCGGCAAAATTCAACGTCAATTTTTGGCTAACTAACCAGCGCAATTCCAGTTGCGCCGAGCGCAAATGCTGCTCCTGAACTGAGCTTGGCTCGAAATACATTGGATCGTCCGACTGGAAAAATTCATCGTCATAGGCCAGTGTCACATTCAGGGGGGGATTGTCGGGTTGCCAGTGCAATGCCAGACGGGACTCGTCGGTATGCCTGGGAGTCAATTGACTCCCGCCATTGCCATTATTAAATGGTTCATCAGTCCAACGCCGCTGTACATGCCCTTCCAGCAACCACGCTGCACCAAGTTGTTTGTCCGCACCCAGCGCAACGCCCCGCACCAGTTTGTAGTTATCGCTTGTGCGATTCAACATGAAACCTGCCAAAGTGGCAGGTGCCAACGATGCATCCCCTACCGCAGCACTATCCAAACCTTTCCATGCGGCAAGGCGCACATGCGTTGCGCTATCCGGCGTGTAAATCAACCCAAACTTGGGCAGCCAGTCATGCTCGTTGGTACTCGTATTGAAGGGATTGCCGGCGTCGGTAGAAATAACAACGCTATCGATTTCCCCCCAAGTCAACCCTGCTTCCAATTGCCAATACGGGTTTAGAGTTTGCTGCCAGTTCACATAAACTTGCTGCGCGATATTGGTATAAGGGCCATATAGCTGTTGATCAAGGCCCGAGCGTGCCCAAATCCCCCCCCATTGCGTGATATAGCCTGCCCCGCTGCGGCGATATTGCAGTTCGCCACTGCTGGCTTCGCTGCTGTTATTCCATACACTAGAGTTAGTACCGGCAGGACCCGAATAGTATGGATCCGACGGAGGTAATAAATCACTCAAAATTCCCTTATTTTCTATTTGGCTGGTCTGCTGATGGCTATAGATGCCGCGCAACTCACTGCTGTTATCCAAGGTTTGGCGCAGCCCCACTCGGGCGATGCCACTGGTATCTTGATTTTGGTAAAAAAACCCATTGCCGTAGGGGTCAGCCGGTGATTGAGTTTCACCGTGGTTGGATTGGTAACTCTGGTAAGACACAAACACCTGCGTCGCTTGGGTTGGTCGCCATTGCACAACGCCTTGCGCTACGCTGTTATCGAGACTCTGATGCACTAGGCCTTGAGGAATAGCGTAATTGGTATTCTGATAATCGAATCCGTCGGTCTTGAATTGCAAACCGGCGAGACTTAACCCCAGCGTTTCACTGCCCACTCCCAACCGGACTTGTTCTCCATTGGAATTTTGGCTGCCCGTCGTAACGTCCGCTGCCAGTGTTGCACGCTGACTGAACAACGAGTCGTAATTGTTTAAGCTGGATTGCAGCGCATTTAGAGCGCTGACCACGCCATGTTGCGGAACCGTTGCGCCGGTCTGCCCCGCGCCGTCACCATAAATATCCAGATCAGAGGGCAGGCTGCCCGGCTTTTCATTAAACAGGCTTTGTAACAGCAAACTGCGCCGCGCAGATTCGCCAAAACGTTGCCCTTGCAACACGTCTGCCTGATTTCTTAAATTAGTCGAACTTTTTTCGCCCGTTGTATCGGACAAAGTTTGAAATGCAAGACTCTCCAAGCCCAATTGCCGCTCCACTTCGGCAAGATTCGCCCGCAATATTTCGGTGTCTTCTTTAAGCAAACTATCGCCGCGATAAACAGATCGATTCGTGCTGCGCGCTTGCGCTTCATGCAAATCATCACGCGCTTGCAGCGGCTGGTTGGTTTGCAAGGCGGCCTGAGCTTGATACAAATATGGCACCGGGTCTTTGGGGTCGGCTTGCTCGGCGCTGCGCCAGCTTTCTTTTGCGGCGGCGGTTTGGCCGAGTTGCTGTTGCACGCGCCCTAGATAAGTAAGGATAAGCGCGTTGCCTGGATCAGATTCATTTGCGGCCTGCAAACTATGTAGCCCAGCCTGATTATTACCCAGCTTGATTTCAGCCAGACCCAAACCAAATAAGGCCTTGGCATCTTTGGGGTCGCGTTTCAAGGCAGTATTAAACGCAGCTTTGGCTTGCGGCATATTGCCGTCGATCAAATAAGACAGGCCGCTTACCGCAATGACATAGGGGTGGCTGGCGTCCATTTGCTGCGCCTGAATA
>CAIRAO010000045.1 GCA_903876625.1 uncultured Gallionellaceae bacterium
AATAAATGACATATTGTCCGCAAAAGTTCCCAGATAATTTTAGAGCACTAAATAACCATGAATGCCACTCTCACCTTAGTCAACGATCAAGACACGGTGCTTTCCTATCTGAACGAAGCCCGCAAACACCATACTCAGGCTGCCCTAGCCAATTATTTAGACATTGATGTACGCACCATTAGAAGGTGGGAAACCAGACAAACTCCCCCTCCCGCCTATCTTGCTCACGCATTGCAACAACTATTGCCATTCGGGAACGACAGTCCCAAAGGAGCTTTTGATTTCATCGACCTGTTCGCGGGCATCGGCGGCTTGCGCAAAGCGTTTGAACAAATCGGTGGTCGTTGTGTTTTTACCAGCGAATGGGATACCTACGCGCAGAAAACCTATGCTGAAAATTTCCGCGATGGTCACCCCATTGCCGGAGACATCACCCAAGTGCAAGCCACCGACATACCCGATCATGACGTGTTGCTGGCTGGATTCCCCTGCCAGCCTTTTTCGATTGCCGGAGTATCCAAGAAAAACGCGCTGGGCAAAGCGCACGGTTTTGCCTGCGAAACGCAAGGCACTCTGTTCTTCGACGTGGCGCGCATCATCGAAGAAAAGCGTCCGCGCGCTTTCTTGCTGGAAAACGTCAAGAACCTCGTCTCCCATGACAAAGGCCGCACCTTCGATGTCATCCGCCGAACCTTAACCAATGACCTCGGCTACAACATCCACTATCGCGTCATTGACGGTGCGCATTTCGTCCCGCAACACCGCGAGCGCATCCTCATCGTCGGCTTCCGCGAACCGATTGCATTCGATTTCGATGCCTTGCCCCTGCCGCCCAAGGGCGAGCGCAAACTTAAAGACATTCTGCACCGTACCGATGGTAGCGAACCTGTTTTGCCGTGGGACGAAGGAAGATTCTTCGACCACAAAAAACAGCGCCAGTTGGATAAATACACCCTGACCGATAACCTCTGGCTCTACTTGCAGAATTACGCTGCGAAGCACAAAGCAAAGGGGAATGGCTTCGGCTTTGGTTTGGTCAAACCCGGAGACGTGACACGCACCTTATCGGCGCGCTACTACAAGGACGGATCGGAAATTCTGGTATATCAAGGCACGCGAAAAAATCCGCGCCGTCTGACGCCCAGAGAATGTGCGCGGTTGATGGGTTACCCCGACACGTTCAGGATTCCGGTGTCGGATACGCGCGCTTACAAACAATTCGGAAATTCTGTAGTTGTTAATGTTATGGCTCATGTCGCAAAGTTGATGCAACCAATGCTGGAAGCTGATACCCTGGAACCTGAACTACCCCTTCGTTACGCCACTGCTTAAAGGAAAAATCATGCAAACACAATCACGTATTCCAAAACTTCACGACACAACTTTTGATGGAGCTTTATTGTGGTTTTCGGAGATGCAATGTAGCAGTCTTCTTTTTCATCCAGAGGATGATCCTGCTGACATTATTCGCATCTCAAGCGGCGAACGGATTTTCTCAAATGACGAGGTTAACGAACTTCGATTCGTGCTAAACGAACTTGATGAAGGATTAGGACACGACCGTGTAATTGAGGCCGCTTATCCGATTTTCATGAACGCTTTCGGCAACAAACTAGATGCTTGATGGTTTGCTTTATTCGGCAATTACCGAGGGCGTTAAATGACAATTGATAATCAGTGGAGTGATATTCAAGAGTGGGCGAGGAAAAGCCGCCAGTTGCTGATTAAAAAACTCGCCAGAAATGATTGCGGCTGGGCAGATGGCAGTGAAAACGGTCACCAAAACGGCGTGTATATTCCTCGTGCAATACGAGAGTCTGATTTTTTTCCGCAACTCAAAAATGTTAACAAAGATAAGCCGCATATTTTCGAGTCGCAGTTCAAAACACTTTGGCCTACAACAGGAGAAATTAAGACTTCCAATTTGAAACACTACTCGAACAAGGGCACCGAGATGCACTTTACGGGTGTACCCAAAAGCGAGTTCGCAGGACTTACACCCGCATCATTGATGATAGGCGGCATCCTGCGCGAACCAACCGATGGAATGCACCACTGGTTCATGATTGTGGACTCTGCCTCCGAGGAGGTAGAGCTGCTGGAGGCGATGTTTGATCTGGGGGCTGAGTTTCACTACGGGCTATTTGATCCAGCGGATGCGCTAAAAATCCAAAAGGATGAAACCGAGCAACTGGTGGATGAGTTAAGTTTGGCGCTAAAAAACGGATCATTAGCTGCTTTCATCGCCTCCGTTTCAAAGATGCCAGCACCGGAAGTATTGGCGGCAGAAGCGCAGCGTGTTTTTCTCCTGCAACACCAACTTGGAGACTTGAGTCCATACGAAATGCCAAACCCCGGCGATGCGATTATGAAGATCAGCAGGGACATCGAGTATTCGCTTTACAAGCGCGCGGAGCGACGCTATCGCGCTGCAGAAGTAATCCGAATCATCACCAGCGGTGGAACCGATATTGTTTCTTCAGTCGTGCGTGGATTTCCCGATTTGGATGCAACTTTCCTAAGCGCAAGTCAACACCGAAAATCGCGTGCGGGACGCTCCTTTGAGCAACACATCGCAAGGCTTCTTCGTGATGGACGGATCAATTTTGAAGAACAAACAGTAACGGGAGGTCGTCGCCCGGATTTTGTATTGCCCAGCCTCGTGGTGCTAAAGTCTGAAAAAAGGACGTTTGAAGAAGCGATGGTGCTTTCGGCAAAAACTACCCTTCGTGAGCGCTGGAAGCAGGTAACCATGGAAAAATTCAACTGCGCACTGTTCCTGGCGACCGTCGATGATCGTGTATCGTCGAGCGCTATTGATGACATGAGCAATCAGGGAATTCATCTGGTTGTTCCCGAATCCCTGAAAAAATCGAAGGAAACTTGCTACAACGGCAAGGTAAACGTAATTACGTTCCGCGAATTTTTCGACGAAGAGATTTCTGCAAAGAGACCAAGATTCCGGCAAAACTAATAACCAACACCCAAGTCAGTCCGCGTCATTTTCTCTGCCACGGTGCAAAACCAATATGCCCAAGGTAATCAGGTATGCGTAGTACGTCGGCTTTGCTCATACGGTGACAGCTTCGGTCATTACTTGTGCACGAAATTTGTCGGGTAGTGCATTGGGGGTTAATACGTCCACGCTGACATTAAGCAATTTCGCTACCTCGACTTGTATCTTGGCAATATCCATCAGCGTGGTTTCGGAAGTCGGTTCGACCAGCAGGTCTAGGTCGCTGTCTTCGGTATCGTCGCCATGCAGCGCCGAGCCAAACACGCGCACGCTGGTGACGCGATGGCTAAGTGCAATACGGCGAATTTCGTCGCGGTGCTGTTGTAGTGCCAGTGAAGGGCGCATGACTTCGTTCCTCTACGATTTGCGGCATTATAGCGGTTGATGCGGTGAAATGCTGCCTTGCGCTCCTGAAAGAAAAGTCTGGCGGATGGCGCTGATAGATTCTGAAATCGCGAAGTCATGCCCTATGACCGTTACTTGAGTTTGGCGAGGTGGCCGCAATTTGCGACCACCTCGGATTTCTCCTCGGCAGCAAGCCAATTCTGAAGTATTGGCAAATTACTCGCTATTTACAATCCGCGTGGGCAGATGAAACCTGCCCACCCTACGCAAACTTGAAGTCACAATTTGTGACTTCAAGTTTGCGATGCAGGGAGATTGTTTAAGGTCACAATTTGTGGCCTTAAACTTGAGGTGCCAATTTGGCATCTCAAATCAGCGAACTCTTTCGCAGTTAAGCAACATGAAGTCTACCGGATGCCTCTAGCGTTAAACCCCTTGCTTCAAACTAGCCGAAATAAAACCATCCAGATCGCCATCCAACATACCCTGTGTATTACCGACTTCGTAGTTGGTGCGCAAATCTTTAATGCGCGATTGATCGAGTACGTAGCTGCGAATCTGGTGTCCCCAGCCGATGTCGGTTTTGGAATCTTCCAGCGCTTGCTGTGCGGATTGGCGCTTGCGTAATTCGGCTTCGTACAAACGCGACTTCAATTTCACCATCGCTTCGGCGCGGTTGCGGTGTTGCGAGCGGTCACTCTGGCATTCCACCACGATATTAGTAGGTATATGGGTGATTCGCACCGCCGAGTCGGTCTTGTTAATGTGCTGACCACCGGCGCCGGAAGCGCGATAAGTGTCCACGCGCAGATCGGCGGGATTGATATCGACTTCGATGGAGTCGTCTACTTCTGGATAAACGAATACGCTGGAGAAAGAAGTATGGCGACGGTTACCTGAGTCGAACGGCGATTTGCGTACCAACCGATGCACGCCGGATTCGGTGCGCAAATGACCGTAGGCGTATTCGCCTGTTACCTTAATGGAAGCGCCCTTGATACCGGCGACTTCGCCATCGGACTGTTCCATGATCTCGACTTGAAAACCTTTGCGTTCGCAGTAGCGCAAATACATGCGCAGCAGCATCGCGCCCCAATCCTGGGCTTCGGTACCGCCGGAACCGGCTTGAATATCGAGGAAGCAATTATTGGCATCAAGTTCGCCGGAGAACATGCGGCGAAACTCCATGTCGGCTACCAGCTTTTCAGTTACCTCGATGTCACTGATAACGCTATGCAGACTTTCGTCGTCATTTTCCGCCAGCGCCATTTCCACCAGCTCGCCCGCGTCCTTGAGTGCACTTTCGACTTGTTGCAGATTGAGCACCACGCCTTCCAGCATCTTGCGCTCGCGCCCCAATTCCTGAGAACGTTTACTGTCCTGCCAGATAGCGGGGTCTTCGGCTAATACGACGACTTCGGCGAGGCGTTCC
>CAIRAO010000046.1 GCA_903876625.1 uncultured Gallionellaceae bacterium
GCTCAAGCAACCTACCCGCAAGCGACGCGAGCAACGTCATAGCCTGCTTATTTGGTCTTGCTCCGAATGGAGTTTACCGTGCCGTCCGTGTTACCACGTCCGCGGTGGGCTCTTACCCCGCCGTTTCACCCTCACCGTTTCCCGAAGGAACTTAGGCAGTTTATTTTCTGTGGCACTGTTCATCACCTCACGGTGTCCGGCCATTAACCGGCATTCTGCTCTATGGAGCCCGGACTTTCCTCCCCGCCCTTGCGGACGCGGCGACTGTCTAGCCAGCTTCGATAAAGAGTTTAACCCAGATTGAGAAATTGAATGAAACCTTTAAGGCGTCCCTAGCCCTCAACAACCTGCAAGCTAACACCCCATTCACCCCATTGCTTGGCTTCTTCTTGTAAAACCGCATCTGTTAGCGGATTCAGCGTACGCCAGCCTGTTTCAAGCACCAGATGAAATTTAGTACTACTGAACCTGCCTTGCATTGAAGGCAATTGCACATCGCTACGATTGCGATAAAAAATCGTCGCCAAGCGCAGCGACATAACAAGACACACGTCTTCAGCGGTAAAGTTGGTAAACAGCGGCCCTTTAAGTTTGTCCAGATTGCCCCGTTGCGAGAGTGCCAGCAAACTCAAACGATCTTGTTCTTTTTTGGAGAAGCCGGGCATATCGGCATTTTTTAAGATATAGGCAGTATGTTTATGAAAACCGCTGTGCGCAACACTAATGCCGATCTCATGTAATTTCGCCGCCCATTCCAATAATCGCAGGGCATCTTCATTATTCGGCTGACCTTCAAAAAACTGTTGCGCCAATACTCTGGACAATCGCGCAACTCTTTCAGCCTGGCTTTTATCAACATGATAGCGGCGCATAAACTGCTGCACAGTCACCTCACGCATATCTTGATTATGAAAACGCCCGAACAAATCGTACAACACGCCTTCACGCAATGCACCAAGAGCAGGCACCATTCTCTCGATGCCCAATTCCGTCAACGCCGCATACAAAATGACAAAACCGCCCAGTAACACAGGAACACGATCTGCTTTCAAACCGGGCAAATCCAGCCGTCGAATGTCTCCGAGCCGGATCAATTCAGTGCGTAATCGTTCAAGTCCTTCACAGGTAATATCGCCGGTGCAGTAACCTTTTTGTTCAAGAATATCGCACAGAACTCGGGCACTGCCTGAAGACCCGAAGGCAATGTTCCAGCCGGTTTTTCGATAATCCGCCGCGATTGTTTGCACCTCGCTGCGCGCAGCCAGTTCCGCTTCTTTAAGCGCACCTTTGGTAATTTTTCCATCCGGAAAGAAGCGCAGACTGTAACTCACACAGCCCATATACAAACTTTCCAACCTGATAGGCTCTAACCCGTTTCCAATGATAAATTCTGTCGAGCCACCGCCAATATCCATGACTAAACGCTGTCCGCTCGACTGGGGCAAGCCATGCGCAACACCCAGATAAATAAGGCGCGCTTCTTCACGTCCCGCGATTACCTCGATGGGAAATCCGAGCGCCGCTTCAGCCTTGGGTAGAAATTCGGGCGCATTCTTGGCCACACGCAAAGAGTTGGTGCCTACTGCACGCACTGCCTCGCGTGGCAGGTCGCGCAATCGTTCCCCAAAGCGTTGCAGGCAAGCCAGCGCCCGCTGTTGGGAATCTTTATCCAGAAGTTTATTTTCAGTGAGACCGGCGGCGAGGCGCACCGGCTCACGCAGGCCATCGAGGAAATATATTTGATCGTTTTCTGCGCGGGCGACCTGTACGCGAAAGCTGTTGGATCCCAGATCAACTGCAGCAAGTATAGGTTGACCCGACACAAAAACCTTTTACGCGCGCGCTTCGCGTTCAAGTTCTTCAACTGACACATGGCGCACATCACGTCCTTTGACCATGTAAACAACATATTCAGACATGTTTTTTGCGTGATCGCCAATGCGCTCAATCGCTTTAGCCACGAATAAAATTTCCAGAGAAGTGGAAATAGTGCGCGGATCTTCCATCATGAATGTGATGAGATAGCGCATGATCGAACGAAATTCCTCGTCCACTTGCTCATCCTGACGCACCACTTCAGCGGCCATAATTAAATCCAGGCGTGCAAAGGCATCCAAAGATTTGCGTAACATATCCAGCGCGATATCCGAAGCCTGTTTGATCTGTGTATAGCGAGGATGACGCAAACTTTCTTTTTGCGAAAGCAACTTAGCCATACGAGCTATTTTTTCTGCTTCATCGCCAATACGTTCAAGATCCGTGATGGTCTTGATCACCGTTGTAATCATGCGCAAGTCTCCTGCCGCAGGTTGGCGACGCACCAAGACATGATTGCAGCTTTCGTCGATCTCCACTTCCAGCGCATTAACGCGGTGATCGTCCTGGATCACCCGATTCATCAATTCCACATCACCTGTAATGAGCGACTCGACCGCCAGTCTAATCTGACTCTCCACCATCCCGCCCATTTGCAGCACACGAGCCCGTATTGCCTCAAGCTCTGCATCGAACTGTTTTGATGTGTGTTCGTTATTAACCATGCTATTCCTCATTGGAGTATTGACCATCGCGCAATGTTACCGATTAACCATTAATTATTTATTACAGCAGACATATCATATAGTCATATCAAAAATACTGTCGTTATGAATATGCCTGCTTCCCCCTCCCCAACCCTCCCCCGCAAGGAGAGGGGGCACTCGAGTCGCTACGCGAAATCTCGCTATATCGTAATTGTCTGCACGCCATTCGGCGTACCCAGCAACAAGACATCCGCGCCACGACGTGCAAACAAGCCATTAGTCACCACTCCGGGCAATTCGTTCAATATTGATTCCAATTCAACCGGATTCATAATCTGTAACCCATGCACATCCAGAATGATATTACCGTTATCCGTGGTAAATCCTTCGCGTAACTTTGGCTGTCCTCCGAGTTTCACTACCTCGCGTGCAATATAACTTCGCGCCATCGGAATCACTTCAATCGGCAGCGGAAACTTGCCCAATACATCTACCAACTTGCTCGCATCGCACACACAGATAAATTTCTTGCTGGCTGCCGCCACGATCTTCTCTCGCGTCAACGCCCCGCCACCGCCCTTTAACATATGTAAATGGCGGGTAACTTCGTCCGCACCATCGACATACACAGGCAAGGAACCCGCATCATTCAACGAAACCACTTCAATACCATGGCCTTGCAAACGCTTGGCTGACGCTTCGGAACTTGCCACCGCACCGCGTAATTTGCTTTTGATTCTGGCCAATTCATCAATAAAAAAATTGGCTGTGGAACCCGTACCCACACCCACGATGCAATCTGTCGGCACGTATGCAACCGCCGCCTGAGCCACCGCACGTTTCAAATCATCCTGTGACATCGCCATCCCCGACTCCAATTCAGTAATATCTTTATTGTGCCCCGATTATTGCAGGAATTTGTGAATTTAGGAACCTTACACGCAAAACCTTTTGGGATTGCGCTCCATTCCTGCTAATCTTGTACACAATTTTAATAGTATTTACGAACATGCAAAACTACCTGAAACGTATTCTTACCGCCCGTGTCTACGACGTAGCCATCGAAAGCCCCTTGGAACACGCCCCGACCCTTTCCGCCAGAATCGGCAATAACGTGCTTTTTAAACGCGAAGATCTGCAGCCTGTGTTTTCCTTCAAGCTACGCGGTGCTTATAACAAAATGGCTCAGCTTACTCCGGAACAGTTAAAACGCGGCGTGATCGCCGCTTCAGCAGGGAATCACGCTCAGGGCGTAGCCCTGTCTGCGCATCGGCTGGGCTGCAAAGCCACCATTGTGATGCCCACCACTACACCGCAAGTCAAGATAGATGCAGTACGCCATTTCGGCAAACGTTCGGTAGAGATCGTGCTTCATGGCAACAGCTATAGCGATGCTTATTCTCATGCGCTGGAACTTGAAAAACAACTCAAGCTCACCTTCGTGCATCCCTTTGACGACCCGGATGTCATCGCGGGACAAGGAACCATCGCGATGGAAATTCTGCGCCAACATCAAGCCCCCATTCATGCCATCTTTTGCGCTATTGGTGGCGGTGGCTTGATCTCGGGCGTGGCAGCCTATGTCAAACAAGTACGGCCTGATATCAAAGTGATCGGCGTACAAACCATCGATTCCGATGCCATGTATCGCTCACTCAAAGCCAACAAACGCGTCACCATGAATGACGTTGGATTATTCTCCGATGGAACTGCGGTCAAACTGGTCGGCGAAGAAACCTTCCGTATCTGCAAAAAATATGTTGATGAAATCATCTTGGTCGATACCGATGCCGTGTGCGCCGCGATCAAAGATGTATTTCAGGACACCCGCTCCATCCTTGAACCGGCAGGCGCACTCGCCGTTGCCGGAGCCAAACTTTATGCCCAACGCGAAAAATTAAAAGACCAGACGCTGATCCCAATCGCTTGCGGCGCTAACATGAATTTCGACCGTTTAAGATTTGTCGCCGAGCGCGCAGAAATTGGTGAAAAGCGCGAAGCCATTCTGGCTGTGACGATTCCGGAAACCCCGGGCAGTTTCCGCCAATTCTGCGCTCTGCTTGGCAATCGCAACATTACCGAATTCAACTACCGCTACGCCGACCCAACCGCAGCCCAAGTTTTCCTCGGCGTGCAAGTGCGCGATCCGTCTGAAACCTCCAAATTGCTCGCCACCTTGCAGAAAAACAAACTACGCGCGCTCGACCTTACCGACAACGAAATGGCCAAACTTCACCTGCGTCATTTAGTCGGTGGGCGCGCCCCGGAAGCCAAAGACGAAATTATGTACCGCTTCGAATTCCCGGAACGCCCAGGCGCATTGATGAACTTCCTCAACAGCATGAGCCACAACTGGAATATATCGCTCTTTCACTACCGCAACCACGGTGCCGATTACGGACGCGTGCTGGTCGGAATGCAGGTTCCGCATCAGGACAAAAAAGGGCTAAAGACTTTCCTTGATATGCTTGGTTATCCGTATTGGGATGAGAGTAACAATCCAGCTTATAAGTTATTTCTGGGCTAGCTTGCATGAGTGAGGACTCCTTCCGTGACTTCGTCCTTGAACAACTAGCAGCCCTCGACGGCATGCGCTGCAAACGCATGTTCGGCGGGTATGGCTTGTATAGCGGCGAGCAGTTTTTCGGCATCGTTTACGATGGTCGGTTATATTTCAAAACGAATCCAGAAACCTTGCCGGAATATATAAAACTTCATGCCGCTGTTTTTGCACCTTCGGAAAAACAGGTTTTGAAGAATTACCGCGAAGTTCCTGTTGATATTCTGGAAGATAATGAACGTTTGCTACTTTGGGCGAGGAAGGCTTTGCGGACATGAACATCCAAGCTATGAAGCAAAGCCTCAGGCAAAGTATAATCGCCGCCCGGCTGGCAATTGCGCCAGAGGAGCGTTTGCGGTTGAGTAACAATATCGCGATACGAATAAGTAAGCTTGAATCTTATAAGGAAGCAGTAACGGTATTGGGCTATATGAATTTCGGTGCTGAGTTTGCAGCGGAAATTTTTGTGCGGCAGGCATTGCTGGATGGCAAGCAGGTGTTGCTCCCCAAAGTGAATAAAAACACAAAGCTGTTAGATGTGTACCGCGTAGTCGATCTGGCAAACGATATTGCACCGGGGAATTGGGATATTCGGGAGCCTATCAGCGAACAATGTGAAAAGGTAACTGATTTAACTTTGGTAGATTTTATTTTACTGCCGGGTGTGGCATTTGGACCGGATGGTGCACGATTGGGTTACGGCGGGGGCTTTTACGATAAGTTGCTGGAGCGCATGCCTCACCAGCCGACCCTGGTCGCAGCTGCCTATGCGCTACAAGTGGTAGAAAATATTCCGCAAGAGAATACAGACGGCAAAGTAGAATGGTTGATAACAGAACAAGAAACGATCCATTGCGTCGTTTGAACGCAAGGGCAATCGAATAATTTTGCAATTCAGAGAGTGGAGAGAACGATGGCCAATTTACCCGATTACGATCCGCAAGAAACTCAGGAGTGGCTGGAATCACTCCAATCCGTTCTGGAAAAAGAGGGCAATGAACGTGCCCACTTTTTAATTGATCAACTCATCAATCATGCGCGGCTGGCCGGTGACGATATGCCCATCAGCGCGACTACCCCTTACATCAACACTATTCCGCTTGATAAAGAAGAACGCTCTTCCGGCAATCAAGAATTGGAGCATCGCATACGTGCACTGACGCGCTGGAACGCGATGGCCATCGTGATGAATGCGAACAAAGAGTCTTCCGAACTCGGCGGTCATATCGCCAGTTTCGCTTCTGCAGCGATGCTCTATGATGTTGCGGCCAACCATTTTTTCCACGGCAAGACGGACACTCACGGTGGCGACCTGGTGTATTTTCAGGGTCACTCTTCTCCCGGCGTTTATGCTCGCGCCTACATCGAGGGGCGCTTAACCGAAGAACAACTTTATAAATTCCGTCAGGAAGTAGACGGTGGCGGCCTTCCTTCTTATCCGCATCCCTGGTTGATGCCAAACTTCTGGCAATTTCCCACGGTATCTATGGGCTTGGGTCCGCTGATGGCAATTTATCAGGCGCGTTTTATGCGCTATTTGCAGCACCGCGAACTCGCGCAAACCGATGGCCGCAAAGTGTGGGCTTTTCTGGGTGACGGAGAAACCGACGAACCGGAATCGCTGGGCGCGATTTCGATGGCAGGACGCGAGCAACTCGATAATCTGGTTTTCGTGATCAACTGTAATTTGCAGCGTTTGGACGGCCCGGTACGCGGCAACGGCAAGATCATTCAGGAACTGGAAGGCGTGTTCCGTGGCGCGGGCTGGAACGTCATCAAGGTTATCTGGGGGCGCTGGTGGGATCGCCTGCTGGTCAAAGATAAAACAGGGCTGCTGATAAAACGCATGGAAGAAGTGGTCGATGGCGAGTACCAGACCTACAAATCCAAAGATGGCGCGTATGTGAGACAACACTTTTTCGGCAAATATCCTGAGCTTTTGGAACTGGTCGCCGATATGTCGGATGACGACATCTGGCGCTTGAATCGCGGCGGCCACGACCCTTTCAAGATGTACGCGGCTTACGCGGCGGCCAGCAAACACAAAGGCCAGCCTACCGTTATCCTCGCCAAGACGGTAAAGGGTTATGGCATGGGCGTTGCGGGAGAAGCGCAAAACCCGACGCACCAGCAAAAGAAGATGGACGTGGAGGAATTGCGTATTTTCCGCGACCGTTTCAACATTCCGGTTACCGATGAACAACTGCCAAAAATCCCGTTCATTCGCCCGGCCGAAGACAGCCAGGAAATGAAATATCTGCGCGAACGCGGTGCAGCAATGGGCACACTCCCGGCGCGCAAACCTATAGTAAACTCGTTGGACATACCCGGTTTGGATGCCTTCGATGCATTGCTTAAAGGTACCGATGAGCGCGAAATTTCCACCACGATGGCCTTTATACGTTTGCTCGGTGTGCTGGTAAAAGATAAGAATATTGGCAAAAAAGTCGTGCCTATTGTTCCGGACGAATCCCGCACCTTCGGTATGGAAGGCATGTTTCGTCAACTCGGCATCTTCTCGCAAGTGGGCCAGTTATATACACCACAGGATGCCGACCAATTGATGTTCTACAAAGAATCGGCTTCGGGTCAGATTTTGCAGGAAGGCATTAACGAAGCGGGCGGCATGGCAGACTGGATTGCAGCGGCGACTTCCTACGCCAACCACGGCGTGGCGATGATTCCTTTCTACATCTACTACTCAATGTTCGGATTCCAACGCATTGGAGATTTGGCCTGGGCCGCGGGCGATATGCGGTCGCGCGGCTTTTTAGTGGGCGGCACTGCCGGACGCACCACGCTAAACGGCGAAGGCTTACAGCATCAGGATGGACACAGCCAGCTGATGGCCACGATGATCCCAAACTGCGTGTCTTATGATCCGACATTCGCCTACGAGCTGGCCGTGATCGTGCAAGACGGCATGCGCCGCATGTACCAAAATCAGGAAGATGTGTTCTACTACCTAACGGTGATGAACGAAAACTACATTCACCCGGCGATGCCAAAGGGTGCTGAAGAAGGCATCCTCAAGGGGATGTATAAGTTTAGTGAAGGGTCAAAAGCCAAGGGAGATGGGAAAAAGCCCAAAGTACAGTTGCTTGGTAGCGGGGCTATCTTGCGTGAAGTGATTGCTGCTGCCGAGTTGTTATCCAAAGACTTTGGCGTGTCCTCAGATGTATGGAGTGTGACTAGCTTCAACGAACTGCGCCGTGATGGTATCGATTGTGAACGCTGGAATACGCTGCATCCCGAATCGAAACCGCGCACGAGTTATGTGGATGCCTGTCTGAATGACAAAGCACCGGTGGTCGCCTCTACCGATTACATTCGTTCTTACGCCGACCAGATTCGACCCTTTGTTAAAGCGCGTTACAAGACATTGGGCACCGACGGTTTTGGTCGCTCGGATACGCGCAAAAAGTTGCGCGGCTTTTTCGAGGTGGATCGCTACTACGTCACCATTACTGCATTAAAAGCACTGGCAGACGAAGGCACAATTGAGGCAAGCGAAGTAACAAAAGCGATCAAGTTATACAAGATCAATCCTGACAAACCGAACCCGCTGACGGTTTAAGGCAAGGGGAATAACGTGGCTGAAATCAAAAATGTTTTAGTACCGGACATCGGTAATTACAAAGATGTCGCAATCATCGAAGTCTCGGTCAAAGCTGGTGACACGGTGAAAACCGATCAGCCTCTTATCACGCTGGAAACCGACAAAGCAACGATGGATGTCCCTGCGCCGTTTGACGGTGTGGTGAAAGAAGTCAAGGTTAAGGTGGGAGACAAGGTATCGGAAGGTGCGTTGATTGTGACGATTGAGGCTAGTGGTGCAGGGGCTCAAATCCCTCCTAACCTCCCTTTGCAAAAGGGAGGAACAGATACTGTTGCGACAACCTTACCTGCATCTCCGACAGTCCAATCTACTGCCCCAACAGCACCCGCCGCATCAGTTCCCCACTTTGCCTCGGAGAGGTCCTCGCACCCTCTGGGTGAAAAAGGGGGGCCAGGGGGGATTTCTGCGCCCGTTGCCTCCTCAGGCAGTGCCCACGCCAGCCCCTCCATCCGGCGCTTCGCACGCGAACTGGGTGTCAATCTTCCGCTAGTCAAAGGCAGCGGCGAAAAAGGCCGTGTCACCAAAGACGATGTGCAGAACTTCGTCAAACAATCGCTGGCGCAACCGCGCGGCGCAGCAGGTGGCAACGGCCTGCAGGTACTGGAAATGCCAGTCATAGACTTCGCCAAATTTGGCCCTGTCGAAACCAAAGCCCTGTCGCGAATTAAAAAGATCTCCGGTGCAAATCTGCATCGCAACTGGGTAACGATTCCTCATGTGACGCAATTCGAAGAAGCCGATATCAGCGAAATGGAAGCATTCCGCAAAGAACTCGGCACAGAGTTTGCCAAAGAGAGTTTCAAAATAACTCCCCTGGCTTTTTTGCTTAAAGCCTGTGCGATTACGCTTAAACATTTCCCCGATTTCAATGCTTCATTGGATACCAGCGGCGAAAATCTGGTGCTGAAAAAATATATCCATATCGGTGTAGCCGTTGATACGCCGAATGGTTTGATGGTACCGGTAGTTCGCGATGTCGATCAAAAAGGTATCGTTCAACTAGCCAAAGAATTGGGCGAGATCAGCGCGCGCGCGCGCGATAAAAAAATCACTGCGGCAGATATGCAAGGGGGCTGTTTCAGCATCTCCAGCTTGGGCGGCATCGGCGGTACTGCATTTACGCCAATCATCAATGCACCGGAGGTTGCCATACTCGGTGTATCCCGTTCAAGTATGAAACCGCTATGGAAAGAGGGTGAGTTCGTGCCGCGTTTGATGTTACCGTTATCACTATCCTACGATCATCGGGTGATAGATGGTGCTGCCGCTGCGCGCTTTACAACTTACCTCGCGCATGTGCTTTCGGACATGCGCAGATTGGCGTTGTAATTGACGACTTATAACCCAATCGGCATTCTCGGCGGCACGTTCGATCCGATCCATAACGGACATTTGCGTTTAGCCATAGAGGCATTCGAACAATGCCGCTTGAGTGGCGTATATTTCATTCCCTGCGGTACGCCGCCTCATCGTGCTGCGCCGCATACCAGTGCGACGAATCGTTTGCACATGGTGCAATTTGCACTGCATAACAATCCGGCTTTTCTAGCCGACCAACGCGAAACCTATCGTACTGACGCATGTTATACAGTAGACACATTGACTGAGTTGCGTGCCGAATTGGGTGCGCAACAATCTCTGTGTCTTTTGCTCGGCAGTGATGCTTTCGCTAAATTGGACACGTGGCATAGATGGACCGAGTTATTCGGTCTGGCTCACATTATTGTCATGCAACGTCCCGGGCAACCGTTGGGTAATATATTGGCTAAAGCCGACCCGATACTTTTGCAGGAATACACTGCACGCTTGGCACCTTCGCCGAAGGTATTGCATGAAAGCCCTTCGGGTCACATCGTCGTACTCAACATTCCTGCGCTGGAGATTTCCTCCACTGATATTCGCAAGCGTTGCATCGAAGGTAAGAGTATTCATTCACTCGTACCCGATGCTGTCGCTCACTTTATTCAACATAACCCGTATACCACATGCTAACTGCTGAACAAAAAACCAAAATCATCGTCGATGCACTTGAAGACATAAAAGCCGTCGGAATCACTGTTATTCAAACCGGCAAACGCAGCCCGTTGTTCGAATGCATGATCATCGCCAGCGGACAATCCACACGCCAAACTAAAGCACTTGCTGACCACGTGGTTAAAAAACTGCAAGAGGCCGGCGAAGAGATCATGAGCACAGAAGGTGAAAAAGGCGGCGAATGGGTGTTGGTCGATCTGGGCGATGTGCTGGTTCATGTGATGCAACCTGCAGTGCGCGCCTACTACAACCTTGAAGAATTGTGGGGTGCTGCACCGCGTACGGTTGAGTTGGCCAAGTTGCATGGCAAATAGTTGATGTCAGTGTATTTCACGCTCTTTTCCTCATCCCAATCTTCCCCCCGCGTGGGAAGGGGCAACCGACTCGCGAGTACCCTCACCTCAATCCTTTCCCGCAAGCGGAGAGAGGAGTCAACCAAGAACAGCAATTTTTCATTCTTGCGAGCTTGAAATACTTCTATGCGGCTATTCATTTTGGCAGTTGGCCACAAGATGCCGGAATGGATCACCAGCGGCTTTAACGAATACACCAAGCGTATGCCGCGAGAGGCAACAATTTCACTTGTTGAAATCAAACCCGAGCCTCGCACTACCGGAAAAAGCGTGGTGAAAATCATGGAAGCAGAAGCTCAGCGTATCGAATCGGCATTACCCAAAGAGGTCCACCGCATCGTTCTTGACGAGCGGGGCACTCACCTTACCACCAAACAAATGTCACAAAAATTGCAAGACTGGCTTGGTAGCGGGCGCGATGTAGCATTTATCATTGGTGGCGCAGACGGTTTGCACGAATCAGTTCGCGGCAACGCAAACCTGTTATTGGCGCTGTCCGCACTCACTCTGCCCCACGGGATGGCAAGAGTGCTACTCGCCGAGCAGTTGTATCGCGCATACAGTTTGTTGCTCAATCATCCCTATCATCGCGAATAGAAATTATTATCCATGAGCATAAAACATCCGCGAATTTATTTGGCATCACAAAGCCCGCGTCGTCGCGAGTTACTTAAACAGATTGGCGTGAATTTCGAAATACTGTTGTTGCGCAGTGATCCTCGTCGGGAAGTCTGCGTAGACGAAACACCTGAAGAAAATGAAGACCCGGCGCTTTATGTGCAACGCATTTGCCGGCTTAAAGCACAAGCAGGTTGGGAAACAAGAGCCTTTCGTGATTTACCCCCCTTCCCAATACTTGCAGCCGACACCACAGTAACAATTGATGACAAGATCATCGGCAAGCCACGTGACAAAGTACATGCAGCAGAAATATTGCACACGCTATCCGGTCGCCAACATCTGGTTCTGACTGCAGTAGCAATGTCTTTCGAAGACAAATTCGATATGCGCCTTTCTTCCACCACCGTTACATTTGCAAAACTTGATGAAGAACGCATTCATCACTATCTGCTCAGCAACGAAGCGCATGACAAAGCGGGGGCATATGGTATTCAAGGTCAAGCTGGTGCATTCGTTGAACGTATTGAAGGCAGTTACACTGGCGTAATGGGACTACCCTTGTTTGAGACAGTGGAGTTACTTAAAAAATTCGGTTACCCTGCTCCGTGATAAATATTTAACCTATAGAAAGTATCAAGAACATACTATGAGCGACGAAATTCTCATCAATGTCACTCCGCAAGAAACGCGTGTGGCCGTGATGCAACATGGCGTAGTGCAGGAAATTCACATCGAGCGAGGCAGTCACCGCGGCATGGTAAGTAATGTCTACGTTGGCCGGGTAAAGCGCGTTCTGCCGGGAATGCAATCAGCGTTCATTGATATCGGCTGGGACCGTTCAGCCTTTTTACATGTTGCAGATATATGGGAAAACAGCAATAACGGCGAGCCAGCCAAGCCTATTGAAAAAGTGTTATTTGAAGGCCAAACTCTATTAGTGCAAGTCATCAAAGACCCCATCGGCACCAAAGGTGCGCGACTATCAACTCAGATCAGTATTGCAGGTCGCTTGCTGGTTTATCTGCCGCAGGAATCGCATATCGGTGTTTCGCAAAGAATCGAAAGTGAGGAAGAACGCGAACTATTGCGCAACAAACTGCAACAAGTTTTGCCTCCCGAGCACAGCGGTGGTTACATTATCCGTACTTTGGCCGAGACGGCATCCGACAAAGATTTCAGTAATGACATCGCCTATCTGGACAAGCTCTGGGACAAATTGCAGCAGCAGGCCAAGAATCAAACGGCTCCAGCCTTGCTGTATCAGGAATTAGATATCAGCTTGCGCGTACTGCGCGATTTCGTCTGTGATGAAACTGCACGTGTATTGATCGATTCAAGAGAAACGTATGAACGGATGATGGCTTTTTCCGGAGACTACATCGCGACAGCAGTTCCCAAACTCAGTCACTATATCGGCCAAAGACCTTTGTTCGATTTATATGGCGTCGAAGACGAAATCGAACGCGCTTTATCGCGACGAGTCGATTTGAAATCGGGTGGCTACCTCATCATCGATCAGACAGAGGCTCTCACTACGGTTGATGTCAATACCGGCGGCTTTGTCGGCGGTCGAAATTTTGACGACACCATTTTCAAAACCAATCTGGAGGCAGCACAAGTCATCGCCCGGCAACTCCGGTTGCGAAATTTGGGAGGCATTATCATCTGTGACTTCATTGATATGGACAATGCAGAACATCGGGATGCTGTACTCGAAGAATTCAAAAAGATGCTTGCCCGCGACCACACCCGAATTACGGTGAATGGTTTTTCTGCACTTGGACTAGTTGAAATGACGCGCAAGCGCACCCGCGAAAGTCTGGCGCATGTGCTGTGCGAACCTTGCCCTACTTGTCAGGGCAGAGGAGAAATAAAGACTGCCCAAACCATTTGCTTTGAAGTTTTGCGCGAAATCGTGCGCGAAGCACGCCAATTCAACAATCGGGAATTTCGTATCCTTGCTTCACAGCCCGTTATTGATTTATTTCTTGACGAGGAATCACAAAGTCTGGCGCAGCTCTCAGACTTCATCGGCAAGAACGTATCATTGCAAGTTGAGACCACTTATTCGCAAGAGCAATATGATGTAATTTTGACTTAGTGGGTTGACGTTGCCAATTTATGATAATACTCAACACCCCCTCCCTAGCCCTCCCCCGGTGGGAGAGGGGATTTAAAATCCGGGCAGTTGAGGTTGATTCCCTCTCCCACCGGCTAGGGAGGAGGTACATCAGCCTACAGCCTACCTCAGGATTTCGTCTGCGCAGATGTTTTCTCTACATCAATCCAGCAAACTTTCAGGCAACACCCCACTACCCGTCACCTTCACCATCTTATGCCGCGACTGTCCACCACGTAACAATTCGACGCCACGCAGCGGTACACCAAATTTCTCTGCAACAAAACTGAGGAGTGCTTCGTTTGCTTTACCGTCGACTGGTGGAGCGGCAAGGCGGATCTTCAACGCCTCGCCGTGCAAACCGGCTACCTCAGTGCGCCTCGCCCCCGGTTGCACATGCAGCACCAACACAACAGACTCACCTTCTTGTCGATACCACATATCAAGGGAGCAACACCCGACTTTCCAACCAGGCAAGCGGCAACATCAAGATCAGTTGCAAAATCAAAAAAAGTACCAGCATTGAGAAATCAAAGCTACCCGCAATCGGAACCCAGCGGCGAAGTGGCCGCAAGAATGGTTCAGTAATACTATGTAGAATTGGTGCGAATGGAGTATGCGGATTCGTCCAGGAAAGTAGCGCGCTGACAAATAAAGCACCCATCAGCAAGTACACGCTTAATTTACATAATTTAAGTGCAGTCCACGCCAAAAGTGAAAGCGCGCCCATGGGATAGTTATGCATTGCCAGCGTAAGCCACAAGTAACCTGATTCAACTAAAACCGCCAGAAGCAAGCTGGCAGTATCAAGTCCAAGAATAGCCGGAACAAAACGGCGTACACGCAGAACCAACGGATTGGTAATCAGCATGATAAATTCACCTAAAGGATTCCGCATTGGCGCACGCAACCATTGCAAGTGAAATCGCAATAACAGAATAGCTGCAAAAGGTTGCAAAAGCATATCCAATAAAAACTGTGCCGCTTCGATCAGCATACTTTTCCTCCCAATTCATCACCCATTTCTTTGGAACGAAGTGCCGCAGCATGAACCGCCGCGACAATGTGTTGTTTCACTGCATTGGCTTGCATACTCAAAAGCGCCCGTTCGGTTGTTCCATTTTTTGAAGTAACGCGAGCACGCAATACACTTACTTCGTCTTGGCTTGTTTCTGCCAATTTTGCCGCGCCAAGAAAGGTGTCCAGCACAAGCCGTTTTGCCTGAACCTCATCAAAGCCAAGTTCTTTCGCTGCCTGCTGCATCGCTTCAATAAAGTAAAATACATACGCCGGACCGCTACCCGAAATGGCTGTCACACCATCAAGCATCACTTCTTCCTGCAACCAGACGGTGCTGCCAACAGCATTGAGAATATGCTCTGTAATTTGCTTATTTGCCAAGCTTACTTTTGGTAGTGCATACAAACCGGTAACGCCACTCTGTATCAAAGCGGGGGTATTTGGCATGCATCGCACCACATTTTCAGTTTTCAGCCAGCGCGAGATGTCCTGCGCGCGGATTCCTGCCGCGATGGAAACGATCAATTGTGAATTTAATAGCGGGGCTAACTGAGTGCAAACTTCGCGCAGTTGTTGTGGCTTTACTGACAATACGATGATGTTGCTGTTGGCTATGCCCTGCGCGAGATCATCAGTAGTCCTAATTGAAAACTGTTTGCGCAGTCTTGCGCAAGCCTCTTCATTCACTTCGACAGCACTCAATTCTTCTGCTGTATAAAATTTACCGTTAAGCAAACCGCCAATCAGTGCAGTTGCCATGTTTCCGCCACCGATAAATGTAATGTTCATTTGTTTTCTCCGTAATCCCTCGCTCCGAAAATTGCTGTACCAATTCTTATGATGGTTGCGCCCTCTTTAATCGCAGCAACATAATCGTGCGACATTCCCATCGAAAGCGTATCGAGTGTAATGCCTCGCTCCACAATCTTATGAGACAATTTACGAAGTTGCGCAAATGGCTTTCTTTGATTCGCTTCATCATCTGCCGGTGCCGGAATCGCCATCAACCCTCTTAATTTTAACCGCGGCAATTTAGATACTTCCTGCGCCAATTCCAATAGTTGTCCGGGTTCAACACCACTTTTGCTCTCCTCATCACTAACATTCACCTGCAAACAGATATTAAGTGGTGGCAGATCTAGTGGACGCTGTTCCGATAAGCGTTGTGCAATCTTTAATCGATCTACACCATGAACCCAGGCAAAGTTCTCAGTAATGGCACGAGTTTTGTTGCTTTGGATCGGCCCAATGAAATGCCACACTATTTTCAGGTCCTCCAGGGCTGCCATTTTGTCCAGCGCCTCTTGCAGATAATTCTCACCAAACTCGCGTTGCCCTGCTTCGTAGGCCTCACGTATGGCTTTAGGAGTAAAAGTCTTGCTCACCGCCAGCAGTTCAATGTCTGCGGGCTCACGTTTTGCTTCTAACGCGGCCTGCATAATGACATGCCGGACTGCTTGCAAGTTTGAAACGATTGCGTTCATAATCCCTAACGGGCACGACAATTGTGCCCCAAAAAAAATCGGTGATGCCCGTTTTCTCCTCCCCAACCCTCCCCCGGAGGGAAAGCGGGCAAACGAATCGCTGGAGAATTTACGTTACTGCGCTTGATTGGCCCCGCGACCCGCCTTAATGCGGTCGCCAAATGTAATAGGGAATTATAATGGATATTACTGAACTACTTGCCTTTGGCGTCAAGAATAAAGCGTCCGACTTACATCTTTCTGCCGGTTTGCCACCGATGATCCGCGTTCACGGAGACATACGCCGCATCAATCTGCCCGCGATGGAGCACAAAGAAGTTCATGCCATGGTTTATGACATCATGAACGATCAGCAACGCAAACATTACGAAGAGAACAAGGAACTGGATTTTTCGTTTGAAGTACCCGGGCTGGCACGTTTCCGCGTAAATGCTTTTGTTCACAATCGCGGTGCCGGTGCGGTAATGCGTACTATTCCGTCCAAAATTATGTCGTTGGAAGACTTAAAAGCACCCAAAATATTTGAATCTATCTCGGATTACCCGCGGGGAATGGTGCTGGTAACCGGCCCCACCGGTTCAGGGAAGTCAACTACGCTTGCGGCAATGGTTAATCACCGCAATGAAAATGAAATGGGGCATATTCTAACTGTAGAAGATCCAATCGAGTTCGTGCATGAATCGAAAAAAAGTCTGGTCAACCAGCGTGAAGTCGGGCCACATACACTATCATTCCAAAACGCGTTGCGCTCCGCATTGCGCGAAGACCCTGATGTGATCCTCGTGGGTGAAATGCGTGACCTGGAAACCATCCGTCTTGCCATGTCGGCTGCGGAAACCGGCCACTTGGTGTTCGGCACATTGCATACCAGCTCTGCAGCCAAGACGATTGACCGTATAATCGATGTGTTTCCCGCGGACGAAAAAGAAATGGTGCGTGCGATGTTGTCCGAATCTCTGCGTGCAGTTATATCGCAGACGCTACTTAAAACAAAAGACGGCACAGGCCGCGCTGCCGCACACGAGATCATGATCTGTACCCCCGCGATCCGCAATCTGATCCGCGAAGCCAAAGTTCCACAGATGTATTCGGCCATACAGACCGGCGGCAATATCGGTATGCAGACTTTGGATCAATGCCTTCAAGATTTGGTAAAACGCAATATTGTTTCTTCGCAGGAAGCTCGTAGTAAAGCGGCAAACAAGGAACTTTTTCCTGGCGTTTAATTAATACACGGACATTTTTAGCTGTAACAAGGAGACTTAGCAATGGAAAGAGACCAGGCTACCGAGCTTATACACAATTTGCTACGCGGCATGATCAGCAAAAATGCATCCGATCTATTCATCACCAGCGGTTTTCCTCCTGCATTCAAGGTGGATGGAAAGTTAACCCCCGTTTCTCCTCAAGCCTTGACCTCAATGCACACTCAAGAGCTTGCCCGAAGCATTATGAACGACAGGCAGGCAGCAGAATTTGAATCTACCCATGAATGCAATTTTGCCATCAGTCCGCCGGGAATTGGTCGTTTTCGCGTTAATGTATTCATGCAACAGCAACGCGTTGCCATGGTGTTGCGTACCATCACCACGAAGATACCTGATTTCGATGAATTAGGATTGCCCGCAGTAATGAAAGACGTTGTTTTGTCTAAACGCGGGCTGGTTATTCTGGTCGGGGGAACAGGTTCAGGGAAGTCGACCACGCTCGCCGCCATGCTGGGACATCGCAACAAGAACAGTTACGGACATATCATCACCATCGAAGACCCTGTCGAATATGTTCACGATCACATCAACTGCATCATCACCCACCGCGAGGTCGGGGTTGACACCGAAAATTGGCATAACGCGCTTAAGAATACACTACGCCAGGCACCGGATGTCATTCTGATCGGCGAAATTCGTGACCGGGAAACGATGGAGCATGCGGTCGCTTTTTCCGAAACAGGTCACCTGTGTTTGGCCACACTGCATGCCAATAACGCAAACCAGGCAATAGACAGAATTATTAACTTTTTCCCGGAAGAACGGCGGGCGCAATTATTGATGGATTTGTCTCTCAATATAAAAGCGTTGATCTCTCAGCGTCTGATCCCGCGCAAAGACGGAATAGGTCGTGCTGTCGCCATCGAAATAATGCTCAATTCTCCATTGATCTCAGACCTCATCTTCAAAGGAGAGGTCAACCAGATCAAATCAATCATGGCAAAATCCACCGAACTCGGGATGCAAACTTTTGATCTGGCATTGTTTGAGCTATATGAAGCGAACAAAATCAGCTACGAGGAAGCCTTAAAAAATGCTGATTCGCTCAACGATTTGCGCCTGAACATCAAGCTTAATAGTAAACACACGAAAGATTCAGGGGTGTTGTCTGGCATCGGTGATTTGAAACTTAAATAACGTTAACTCCCTCTCCCACGGGGAGAGGGAAGGCGCTTAATAGCCCGGCTAACTGCCAGTTTGAAAATACCGAACTCAGCCCGCAGCACACCCTCACTTCCGATTCCCGCCCACCACCATTTTATATTCAAACAGGCGACACTCAATTGCACCATTGAAAAGCGGCGTACGCTTTGAAACAGACAGTCGAATAAATTTAGGCATACCCAAATCAGAAGTAAGAAGATAGGCATTCCAGCCGCCAAATTTCTTTTTCAGCACATCGCCCAATTGCGGGTACAGCAATTCCAATTCAGCCAAGTCTCCCATACGTTCGCCATAGGGCAGATTTGCCACTAACACACCATTTTCCGCGGGTGCGGATATTTCCAGCACGTTGGCTTGCTTTAGCGTAACCGCATCTAGTAATCCCGCATTCTCCAAATTGATGCGCGAGGTCTTCAATTCATCACCATACAAATCGCTACCGAATATGGGTAATGGCGTAACTGGTTTCTGTTCCGATATGGCTTGCTCGCGGATTTCCTGCCATTTTTTCGCATTGAAATTCTTCATTTTCTCAAAAGCAAAATAACGCGAGATGCCTGGCGCGATGTTCAAAGTCATTTGTGCCGCCTCGATCAGAAACGTACCGCTACCGCACATCGGATCAAGCAAGGGAGTACCGGGTTTCCACCCGGTGAGATGCAAAATTCCCGCCGCCAGATTTTCTCGCAGTGGTGCGATGTTTGTATATTGGCGCACGCCGCGTTTAAATAAGGCATCACCAGAGGTATCCAGATATAAAGTAAAACGTGACTCTTCAAGGAACGCATGGATGCGCATATCCGGCTCGTGCGTATTCACGCTGGGTCGTTCGCCACAAAGCTGGCGGAACTTGTCGCAGATGGCATCTTTGATTTTGAGCGTGGCAAAATCCAGGCTCTTCAAGGGACATTTGATCGCCGCCATGTTGACGCGAATGGTGTGTGACACATCGAACCAATCACTCCACGGTAGCTTGAATGCCGTGTCGTAAATATCCTGCTCGTTGCGATAGTGTGTGGTCGCCACACGCCACAATACTCGACTGGCCGTTCGGCTATAAAGATTGACGCGATAGCACAAGGTCCAATCACCGGCAAAATGCACCCCACCATCGGTCGCCTTTATTCCTGACGCGCCAAGTTCCGTCAGTTCGTTGCAAAGTGGCGTCTCAAGACCGCGAGGGCATGGCGAAAAAAATTGTTCGCTCATAGCGGTTTTACCGTGACAAGAATGACAACAACGATGAGAATTAATACAGGAACTTCATTGAAGAAACGGAACCAGACATGGCTGCGAATGTTACTCCCCTGCTCAAATTCTTTAAGTAACTTACCGCAATAAAAATGATAGCCCACAAGGAACAAAACCAGCGTCAACTTGATGTGCATCCACACTCCGGAGAAACCATATCCCAGCCACAGCCAAGTACCAAAAACCAACGCTAATGCACCAATAGGCGTGACGAAGCGATACAACTTGCGCGACATAAGCAACAAGCGCGTTCGCTCTTCTTCGCCCGTAACCATAGCCAGATTGACAAAAATACGCGGCAAATAAAACAGTCCCGCAAACCAACTAGTAACGAAAATAATATGAAACGCTTTGATCCAGAGCATGATATTTCCTATTTTGAAAGACGTCGCCGAAACAACACCAACGACACGTAAAAACCGGTTAGCGTATACGCCAGCAAAACCGATATGTGAAACAACACATTCTCAGGCACGTTGCCGTTCATCAGCGGTCGAGCCAAATCTATGGCGTGAGTCAGCGGCAGTATGCTGGCAAATATTTGTATGCCATCCGGCAATTGGGTGATCGGAAAAAAAACGCCGCATAGTAGCATCATCGGTGTAATAACCAGCGTGAAGTAGTACATAAAAAAATCATAGGCAGGCGCAAGCGCGGTCATGATGAGACCAATAGCGGCGAAGGTCAAACCAATCAACAGCGCCAACGGGATCATCCACAGCGACATGAGGGAATGCGACAACCCGAGCAGCCAGATAACAACCAGAACCGCCAAGCCCGACATCAGGCTTTTGGTAGCCGCCCACAGTATTTCGGACAACACCACATCATCCAGGGAAATGGGTGTGTTCATAATCGCTTCCCAAGTGCGCTGCTCGTGCATGCGCGAAAAACCGGAATAAAGCGCTTCAAAACTCGCACTATTCATCGTGCTGTAACATACCGTCCCCGCTGCTAAAAAGGCCATGTATGGCATACCCCCTATGGTCGGCAGTAATCTACCCAGTCCATAACCCAACCCCAGCATGTAAATTACCGGATCGGCAAGATGTCCCATGATAGAGGAGGCCGCAACCTTCTTCCACACAAGCCAATGACGCCGCCAAATTGGATAGAAGCGCAGACTGAGTTGGGGTAAAGCGAATTCACGTATGTTCATTTCGACTTGTCTTCTTCCACTGCTGCCAACGCATCTCTCGGATTGACCACTCCGACACCTCGTGCATAGACGCAGCCTTTTGAAGTTCCTTCTGCAACGATTCTTTCTTTAGTGCGAAAGATATGCGCCATATAAAAATATTTTTCATCCCAACTCGTAACTTGCAGACTAACCTCGAAGCGCTCAAATATGTTCAGAGGCTTTTTGTATGTCATCGTGTGTTCGGCAACAACAGGAATCCATCCGCGCTTGATCATGGTTTTCATTAGCCCTGAACGAATAAAAAGATCGATACGATTCAGATCACATATAGTCAAATAGCGGCCATTATTCATATGAAAATTTATGTCAAGATCGTTGGGCATCACCCGTAAACTTAGATTGCTTACCAGATTATTCGCGCTGATACGATCACGAAACAGAGACAAGATAAACACATAGAACATGCGGAAGATCAGATTCATTCCCTCATCTCCCTGCCGGTTAATTTCAGAAAAACATCTTCCAGATTTGCCGGACGGTGCAAATAGCGCAATGCCTTTTGTGCTTGTAAATGTGAAACCAGCGGCTGTGCGTCACGCACATAACAGAAAACGGTCTCTCCACTTACTTCAAAGCGTTGCGAAAAACCTGCGGCAAACTCATTCGCCCACGTTTCGGCTGTTTCGCCAAATACCTCAACCACTTGTGGCTCGATGTTTTGCTCGATCAATTCGCGCGGTGTGCCCTGACTGATAAGCTTACCGTTATCCAGCACCGCAAGGCGATGGCACAAGCGCTCGGCTTCGTCCATAAAATGCGTTGTGAGCAATAGCGTCTTGCCCTGTTGCGTGAGTTCACGCAGACGTTGCCAAATAACATGTCGCGCCTGCGGGTCAAGACCTGTTGTCGGCTCATCAAGGAATAGAACCTCCGGATCATTCACCAAAGCACGCGCCAAAGTCAGGCGTCGTTTCATACCGCCGGAAAGTGTAGGCACTTTGGCGTCACGTTTATTTGTCAGGCTTGCAAATTCCAATAGTGAAGGAATACGTGCTTCGATTTCGCTATCTTTCATACCAAAATACCGACCATACACCAGCAGATTTTCAGCCACGGTGAAATCGGGGTCGAGATTATCCATCTGTGGCACTACGCCAACGCGGATACGTGCTTCACGTGCAGCTCGTGGAACAGGTAGATCAAGGAGAGTAATCTCGCCCGAATCAGGAGTGCTCAAGCCCAGCAACATTCTCAGTGTAGTAGTCTTGCCCGCTCCATTTGGACCTAGCAGACCAAAGCATTCACCTTTATGGATAGAAAGACTGAGCCCGTCAACCACCCGTTGTCCGGCATAGGATTTTTGCAGATTGGTCGCTTGGATGATGGTGTTCACTCTTTAACAACCATTTAATTATGATTTCCTAAATACATAGCTAGATTCACGTAATACGT
Source organism: uncultured Gallionellaceae bacterium (assembly GCA_903876625.1). GTDB lineage: Bacteria > Pseudomonadota > Gammaproteobacteria > Burkholderiales > Gallionellaceae > PALSA-1006. The sequence continues at coordinate 22,609 of CAIRAO010000046.1, forward strand.
AATATCTCTCATTCCAACCCTGACCCCTCGCTTCGCGCTCCCCGAGGGAAAAGGACTTAACTTTCTACGGGAAGTTAAATACTGAATCGTCTTCGGAGTAGCGACCTTGCCCCACTCCCAACGGAGAAGGGTTGGAGAGGGATGTGCTTTTGTTTGACTTCAATTACCCCCTACCAATCCTTCGCCACCGGATTTTTGCAACTCACTTGAAATAGTTTTCTATCTTCAAGCCTGATGGCTGTCATCGGCCCACCCCATAAACAGCCCGTATCCAATGCAATAATGTTGGGCGTGACTTTAAGTCCCAGTGCCGACCAGTGCCCGAAGATGATGGTGGCATCTTGGCTTTTGCGATTTGGTAAATCGAACCATGGCAAATAACCAGCGGGAATTTTCTCAACTTCACCTTTAAATTTGTACTCCATTTCACCCTGCGGAGTGCAGATGCGCATACGGGTAAAAGCATTCGTAATGACGCGCAAGCGTTTATAACCACTCAGCTCATCACTCCAAGCTCTCGGTGCATTGCCATACATATGTTCAAAGAAACTCACGAAATCTTTACTGCGTAAAGCATTTTCCACTTCACGCGCAAGACTAGCCGCCTGCGTAATGTTCCATTGTGGCATTAATCCGGCATGGACAAGCACATAGCCGTCTTTATCATAAAACAGTCGCTGCTGGCGCAACCAAAAAAGCAGTTCATCCCTGTCAGGGGCATTCAGCACTTCATCTAACGTGTCGCTACGGTGTAACTCGGCGACTCCTGTCGCTACCGCCAACAGATGCAGGTCATGATTACCCAGAACAGTGATCGCGCTTTCACCAAGTGATTTCACAAGGCGCAATA
>CAIRAO010000047.1 GCA_903876625.1 uncultured Gallionellaceae bacterium
ATTTTGCGCGGCTACCTGCAAGATACGTTGAATGCAAGGCTGATGGGTGTTCCGGTAACAGGTAATGCCCGGCGCGAATCGTTTGCGCATCTGCCCATCCCGCGCATGACCAATACCATGATGATGAACGGCGACAAAACGCATGACGAAATCATCGCTTCGGTCAAGCACGGTTTGTATGCCGCGAACTTTGGTGGCGGGCAAGTTGATATCACCAGCGGAAAATTCGTGTTCTCTACGACTGAAGCCTATATGATCGAGAACGGCAAGATTACTGATCCGGTTAAAGGTGCAACCCTTATAGGTAATGGTCCCGAAGCATTAACGCAAGTCACTATGGTTGGCAATGACATGGCGCTCGATTCCGGGGTTGGTACGTGCGGCAAAGAAGGGCAAAGCATACCCGTTGGAGTAGGTCAACCGACACTGCGAATAGAAGGGTTGATCGTCGGTGGTACGGCGTAGGGCGCAATAACCAACGGGCATTGCACCGAATGAACTGCGGTATAATTCGCGCCGCTATGCAGATATTCCGTGGATTACATTCTCCTGACAACCAGCAACTTGCACTCACTATTGGTAATTTCGATGGTGTGCATCTTGGCCACAAGGCATTGCTGGAACATTTACAATCAGCTGCGAGTGAAAGCGGGTTGACTACTGCTGCGATTATATTCGAACCGCATCCGCGCGAATTTTTTACCCCGGATCAAGCACCTGCCAGGCTTACTAATCTGCGCGAAAAGCTTGAGCAATTTGCTGCTTTAGGTTTGAATCGTGTTCATGTGTGTCGCTTCGATAAAAAATTAGCGTGCACAAGTGCGACAGATTTTATCGATGCGATCTTCACTAAATTATCAGCCCGCCATGTGCTGATCGGTGACGACTTTCGTTTTGGAAATGCGCGAGGTGGAGATTTTGCGCTGATGGAAAAAATAGGCTTGCAGCAAGGAGTCACAGTAAAGTCTATGAACACTGTGATACAGGATGGTATCCGTATTTCGAGCACGGCAGTCAGATTGGCTTTGAGTGAAGGGAATTTGCACTTGGCACAGCGCTATCTGGGTCGGTTCTACAGTGTTAGCGGGCATGTGCAACATGGAGAAAAAGTAGGGCGGAAACTGGGCTACCCCACTGCCAATATTCAGTTTAAACATAATCGTTGTCCAATGCGTGGTGTTTTTGTGGTGCGTGTGCGCATCGAAAATGGCAGCATGCTCGAAGGAGTGGCGAGTTTGGGTGTGCGTCCGACTCTGGAGCTTAAGGGCAAACCGGTATTGGAAGTTTATTTGTTCGATTTTAAACAGGACATTTACGGCAAGCATTTGCGCGTGGATTTTATGCACAAGCTGCGCGATGAAATGAAATTCTCGAATCTGGAAACTTTAACGAAACAAATTTCGCTCGATGTCGAGCATGCGAAAGACTGGTTTAAACAAAATGGCAACTGATTACAAAAACACCCTCAATCTTCCCGATACAACTTTTCCGATGCGTGGCGATCTGGCCAAGCGCGAGCCGCAAATGCTGGCACATTGGCAAGAAAATAAACGCTATGAGCGTATTCGCGCTGCAAGTAAAGGACGCAAGAAATTCGTGTTGCATGACGGCCCGCCTTATGCGAATGGGGATATTCATATCGGTCACGCAGTCAATAAGATACTCAAGGACATCATTGTAAAGAGCAAGACACTCAGCGGATTTGATGCGCCTTATGTTCCCGGTTGGGATTGCCACGGGTTACCAATCGAGTTGCAAGTTGAGAAAAAGCACGGCAAAACGATTCCTCCTGCGCAGTTCCGTGAATTGTGCCGTGCTTATGCCAAAGAACAGATCGCGAGCCAGAAAAAAGATTTCATTCGCCTCGGCGTGTTAGGCGATTGGGATAATCCTTATTTGACGATGGACTTTAAAACTGAGGCCGAAATCGTGCGCGCGCTTGGAAAAATATATGAGCGTGGTTATTTGTATCAGGGTCGCAAGCCGGTGAACTGGTGTCTGGACTGCCAGTCTGCGTTGGCCGAGGCGGAAGTTGAGTACGAAGATAAAGTTTCACCCGCAATCGATGTTGGTTTCGAAGTACAAGACAGAGCTGCAGTTGCGAAGATTTTTGGCCTCGGACATTTACCAAGGGATTCTAAAGTTTATGCGGTGATTTGGACGACCACACCTTGGACTTTGCCTGCTAATCAGGCCGTGAGTGTACATCCCGAATTGCAATATGATCTGATCAAAACTGAAAAGGGTTTTTTGATTTTGGCGTTTGATTTGGCCGCTGGCACTTTGAGTCGTTGCCAGTTGGCAGGAAGCAATGACAGAGGCGATGGTACAGCCGCAACTTGTTACGGTGCGGCATTGGAAGGCTTGCAATTGCATCATCCGTTTAATGATCGCCTGGTTCCCATTATCTGCGGCGAACATGTCACTCTGGAAGCCGGTACCGGGTTGGTACATACCGCACCGGCGCATGGCTTGGACGACTATTTTGTCGGGCAGAAATACAATCTGCCAAACGATAATCCGGTCGGTGATGATGGTAAATTTATTTCCTCTACCCCGGCTGTTGGCGGTACTGAATTAGCCGGCGTTTTCGTGTGGAAAGCAAACGACATCGTTCTTTATGCGATGGAAGCCAGCGGACATCTGCTACATCAGGAAAAACTTAAACACAGCTATCCGCATTGCTGGCGACATAAGACACCGATTATTTTCCGTTCTACTCCACAGTGGTTCATCGGCATGGAAAATCTCCCCTCTCCCATCGGGGGAAGGGTTGGGGGAGGGGGTACGTCCGTGCAGAAAGTCCTCCCCCTCCCCAGCCCTGATGCACTAACTAGCCATATGACTAAGGCTGGCAAAAGCGCCAGCCAAGTCGCTGGTTATCCCCCGATGGGAGAGGGAGCGACATTAAGGGAACTTGCAAATACGGCTGTCGCTGAAACAAAGTTCTTCCCCGCCTGGGGACAAGCTCGTCTCGAAGCAATGATAAAAAACCGTCCCGATTGGTGCGTTTCACGTCAGCGCAATTGGGGTGTGCCCATGCCTTTCAATGTACACAAAGAAACGATAGCGCTGCATCCGCGCACGAAAGAACTTTTGGAGCAAGTCGCTAAACGAATTGAGCAGCAGGGCATTGAAGCCTGGTTTTCTTTAGATGTGCAAGAATTGCTTGGTGCAGATGCAGCACATTACCGTAAACTTTCCGATACGCTAGACGTGTGGTTTGACTCCGGAGCCACGCATGCTGCAGTATTG
>CAIRAO010000048.1 GCA_903876625.1 uncultured Gallionellaceae bacterium
ACTTGGGTAATGACGCCAATACTGTGAGTTTTCCCCCCCGCAAGGCCGCTTGCAATGGGATTTGATACGAACTTCAGTTTTTTAATTGCGGCCTGAATCGCTGTGCGTTTGATTTCACTGACTTTGGCGGTTCCATTCAAAAAACGTGAAACCGTACTGGGAGATACGCTCGCCTCCGCTGCAACCATTTCGAGGGTAGTAACAGAGTCTTCCAACTGGGGTTGGTGAATGCCAAGGGTATGCTTCGACATGTTAAAGGTTCCTAACGGGCATGGCAATTGTGCCACTCCTAAAAATGAAACTCGCTATGCCCGTTTCCCCCTCCCCAACCCTCCCCCGGAGGGAGAGGGAGCGAACGAGTCGCTACGCGAGTTTCGTTAGCAACCAAGCAGGGCAAGCGACTAAAACTTTAATCGATCTGCGGCACAGCGACCATGTACTGCTGATATCTCGTATAACCTTTCCGAGTGAGCCGGGGTTACCTGATCCCACGTAAATCGCCATTCCCAATATCCTTCAGCCTTGCCGGGAAGGTTCATGCGGTGATCAGAATCCAATCCCAAGACATCCTGAAACGGATGGATGGCGACATCGGCGATCGACCGCGAAGCAGCGTGAATCAGATCCCAATTGATTTCCGACCCATCGCAGCCAAGATATTTGCAGGCAAAAGTGCGTTCGTGTTGCGAAGCATTGTTATACCAGCCAATGGCAGTATCGTTGTCGTGAGTGCCGCCATAAACCACCGTATTGCTTTTGAAATTATGCGGCAAGTAGGGATTGTCCGAGCCGCCACCGAACGCGAATTGCAGGATGCGCATACCGGGCAAATCAAACTGTTCCAGCAAAGCAACCACATCAGGCGTAACAACACCAAGGTCTTCTGCAATAATGGGCAATTCACCCAACGTCGTCTGTATGGCATTAAACAACTTTTCTCCCGGCCCGGGCATCCATCTGCCATTGATCGCTGTTTGTTCCGACGCGGGAATTTCCCAATATCCAGCAAACCCGCGAAAATGATCAATGCGGACAATGTCGACCAATTCGGTTGTCTTGCGTATCCGTTGTATCCACCACGCGTAACCTTCTTGCTCGTGTGCAGACCAGCGATAGAGAGGGTTACCCCAGCGCTGCCCGGTTGAACTGAAATAGTCGGGCGGAACGCCGGCTATCACTGCAGGTAACAGATTTTCTCCCAGCTCAAATAAATCTTGCCGTGCCCAAACTTCCGCACTCTGATAGGCGATAAAAATCGGAATATCGCCTATTATTTGAACCCCGCGCTGATTCGCATATTGCTTTAATTTTCTCCATTGGCGAAAAAAACACCACTGACAAAAACTCCAGAATTCGATCTCATGTGCAAGCTCGACCATCGCTTTCGCCAAAGCCTTTTTCTCGCGCTTTGCAAGGCTGGGAACCCAGTGCCCCCAATCGCGCCAGCCAAACTTTTCTGCCAGCGCCATGAAAAGTGAGTAATCGTCCAACCAGGATTGTTCGGCCGCGCAAAATCCTTCAAAATCAGAAAGGAATTGTTTGCTGGCAAAAAAACGCTGCGAGGCGAGCCGAAGTTTCTCCATGCGATAACGGTAAACAACAGAGTAATCCACGCGATGTGAGGCGAAGCCGCGATGTATGTTCAGATCGTTAGCATCCAGCCAGCCGTGAGCGTGCAGATCATCCAGGTCGATTAACAACACATTTCCAGCGAAGGCAGAACTGCTCATGTAGGGCGAGTTACCCGGACCAATGCCGCCCAGCGGCAATATCTGCCACATCTTTTGCCCCGCCGCCGCCAACCAGTCCACAAAATGATAAGCCGCCGCACCAAAGTCACCGGACCCATGCGGGCCGGGTAACGAAGTCGGATGAAGCAATATGCCGCTACTGCGGGGGAAATGCATGAACAACCCTTTCAGATTTTGGAGTGCAAGCCTCACTCCCAAAAATGCATCAACTACTTACCTAAGAACCGCGCCTCATCGTGCCGCCACCCTCTGCACCACCACCGCCCTGACTGATCGGGAAGTTTAAATTGGCAGGAATAGGCAATTTCAATAAACGATAAAGTTGCATCAGATTATGCCGGTAGAGTCTGTCAAAACTACCCACCGCATCGGACGGATTGTAGTCCCCGAACCACCAGAACCAATCAGAACTCTCGCAAGACGAAAGTTGTTTTTGTACCGCGATTTTTTCTTTTTGACTTAAACGTCCGGCCGCCATCACCATGTCATAACTTTGCTTTGCCACACAGAGCAAATCCCAAGCGTGGTTTTTATCGGGTGATCCTATCCATGTCGAGAATGTGCCATAAACCCAACTTCCGGCAACCAAGCCGGGGAGTTCTCCTGGTTTGGCAAAACCGGAGGCATTTTTAGCGGCAGCCGCGTCCAAATATTCCGAATAGGTCGTCGTGTGAATATCGGAATGTGTTTCCAACGCCGTATATAGATCATTTAAGAAATGATATCCGTTGTAGGGATAGTATTCCCAGGCATTCTCGCCATCCAGGATAATCCCAACCAGTGGCGTTTCTCCATCGGTCGCCTGATTCGCGATATCAACTAGCTGGGCAACAAAATTGTTGGCAGCATCTTTTCCGTTCCAGTTTGAATATTCAAAACCGATCAGATCAGACATGTGATCGTCTCGAAAGAAACAAGTCACGCTATTGGCAGCACCTTGTAACCGATAAGGACGATATAGATATTTCGAACGCGCGGGGAGATCGCCAATCTGGCGCAAGCTATTGGCCAAGACACCTTCACCGCTTGCAACCCAGCGACATTCCTGCCCCGCCAGCACTTCAAGAAGCGGTGTTGATACCGCGCCTTCGGCCGGCCAGATTCCCTGCGGCGTAACGCCAAAACGAGACTGGTGACTCTTGATAGTAGAAAGGATGTGAGATTCTACGCGTGACCTGCCTCCCGGATAACTCACGGCCTCAGGTAAACTGCTGTCCGGCACACACTCGCGCGCGCTGTTGAAGTCCAGCAGCAATGGCGCAAGCGGATGGTAATGCGGGGTGGCCGAAATTTCGATTTGTCCGCGCTCTGCCAATTTGCGATAGCGGGGAATAAGCTCAGACACGACTTCACCGATCAAATCGAATATGAGTTTACGGTCTGCATAAGTAAAGTTTTCATCCTTGCTCATCATCTGAATCAAAATATCGTGCTCGCGGCGCACAGTTTCGCCAAACCACGCCAGATGATACCAAGTCAACAAATCGGCCACGTATTGACCAGACAGATAAGACTGCGCAACCGGGCCTTTTGCTTCAATCATCTTGAACAAATCAAACAGCCGTTTATACGCCGGATAAGGTGCGACCATCTTGCTCAGATTACTGCGGAAGCAGCTTTCCAGAACAAGTTGACGCTCGTCATCGCTAATGTCGTTCAGATCCTCGCGTGCCAATAAACGCAACAAGGGATCCCGAATTTTTCCGGTGGCAAACTGCTGCTCGTAATCTTCCAATTGATCCAGCAAGATCGGAACAAAATTAACAACTGCCTTCACCTTCGGATGTTGTTCCAGATGATAGGCCATATCGGAATAGTCTTTGATCGCGTGCAAATACACCCAGGGCAACACGAAATCGCCTGTACTGTAATCACGATAATCCGGCTGATGCATATGCCAGAGAAAAACCAAATCCAGGGGTTTGTTCATGTGAAATCCGTTTGAGTCGAAAACAACTCCCGACATCCGGAAAATATTATATACATATTAACTAGGGACCTAACTTTTTGCCCCTCGAACTCGCCCCATATCCTGCCCCAGCATATCAGGAGTAATCAGGGTAATGCCGTTAGTGCTGACGTGGAATCGTTTGGCATCAGCCTCTCGATCATAACCAACGATCAGTCCGTCAGGAATGATGCAGTTTTTATCGATGACAGCGCGCTTGATCTTGACGTTGCGTCCGACCTCCACATTGGGAAGCAGTACTGAATCCTCGACACTGGTATAGCTATGAATTTTCACATTCGAATAAAGCAAGGATCGCGTTACCGATGCACCGCTAATAATACAACCACCCGATACCAGAGAATCTACCGCCATCCCGCGACGTTCGTCATCATCGAAAACGAACTTCGCCGGCGGCAACTGCTCTTGATAAGTCCAGATCGGCCATTCCTTATCGTACATATTCAAATCGGGAACCACTTTGGTGAGTTCCATATTGCCTTCCCAATAGGAATCTATGGTACCCACGTCACGCCAGTACGAATTTCCGCCCTCGTCACGCACACAACTGTCTTCAAAGCTTTGCGCGAATACGCGATATCCGGCGGTCATTAAATGCGGAATGATGTCCTTGCCGAAATCGTGAGTCGAATGAGGATCGTCCGCATCCCGGATCAATTGTTCACACAAAAATTTGGTGTTGAAAACATAGATGCCCATGCTTGCCAGAGAAAGTTCCGGCTTACCCGGAATCGAAGGCGGATTAGCCGGCTTTTCTGTAAAGCTGACTACTCTGGATTCGGCGTTGGTTCCCATCACACCGAACGCCTTTGCGTCGTTAACCGGCACCTCGATACAGGCAACGGTCATATCGGCATTTTTTTCCACGTGAAAAGCCAGCAACTTGCCATAGTCCATTTTATAAACATGATCACCGGCCAGAATCAATACATACTCGGGATCTGTGTCGCGCAGAATATCCAGATTCTGGAACACGGCATCGGCCGTACCGGTATACCATGACTCCTGCATCCACTGTTGTGCCGGAAGCACATCGATAAACTCGCTGAATTTACCATTCAGAAAACTCCAGCCGCGTTGAATGTGCTGAAGCAAACTGTGAGATTTGTATTGCGTTGCAACGCCGATCCGGCGGATGCCGGAATTGACGCAATTGGATAGAACGAAATCGATGATGCGAAACTTGCCGCCGAAAGGAACTGCCGGTTTCGCGCGCCAATCTGTTAACTGGTGTAAACGGCTACCACGCCCCCCCGCTAAGATCATGGCGTAAGTATTTTTTGTCATTAGGCTGACAAAACGTGATTTATCTTTCTGCGACATGATTGCACCCCACGCTTTATATTTTAGGATATCTTTACTCGTTGACCCAATTGTATCAGAAGAGAATTACTCCTATGTCATCAAAGTTTTACAATATTTGCTCGGGCTATCACCCACACACCAAAATTATCCTTGCGTTTTAGAAGTATTTCCTTATAATGCGCGCCTCGCTGTGATGTACATGCAGCGCTGAGTCCATCGTTTCCTGACCCCCAGCGTCTCCGACATAATGTCGTTCTGATGCGTCCTGTTTTACCGGTTAGCGACGATGTTTTGCGCCGGTAGAGCTTTAAACTCCTACTGAATTTCATTGTGTGGCCTTGTTGCCACACCTGCGCTGTTACTTTATTGTAAGGAAAAAACGTGTCCATAGAAAACACAACTGAAAACGCCGTTATCCCAACTGAAGCGATTACTCCAACCGTAACATTTGCAACTCTGGGCTTAAACCCATCTATCCTCAAGGCGGTAGAAGAATCAGGCTACACAATCCCTACGCCTATACAGGCGGAAGCGATCCCGACCATCATGGCAGGACACGATCTGATGGCCTCAGCCCAAACCGGCACCGGCAAGACCGCTGCTTTTATTCTGCCATCTCTGCACCGTATTGCCGAGCCTTCGGCAGTGCGCAGTAAAGGGCCTCGTGTGCTGGTATTGACGCCCACCCGCGAATTGGCACAACAAGTTTCCGATGCCGCCACCAAATACGGCAAAAATATGCGCGTCAAGGTCGTCAGCATTCTGGGTGGTATGCCCTACCCGCTGCAAAACAAATTGCTCTCCAGCCCGGTTGACATTCTGGTGGCGACACCGGGACGTTTGATCGACCATATCGAACGCGGACGCATCGACTTTTCCCGTTTGGAAATTTTGATCATGGACGAAGCCGACCGCATGCTGGATATGGGCTTCATCGACGATGTAGAACGCATCGCCGCTGCTACTCCTGCGACACGTCAAACACTACTGTTCTCTGCCACCCTGGATGGCGTGATCGGCAATTTGGCACAACGTCTGCTTAAGTCGCCTAAACGTATCAGCGTAGCCAGCTCCAAAGCGCGTCACGAACACATCGAGCAGCGCTTGATGTATGTGGACGACATGGCACACAAAAATCGCCTGCTCGACCATCTGCTGCGCGACACTGAATTGAATCAGGCGCTGGTATTCACCGCCACCAAGCGCGATGCCGATTCTTTGGCTGACAGCTTGGCCGCTCAAGGCCACGCTGCCGCAGCTTTGCATGGCGATATGAATCAGCGCGATCGTAATCGCACACTGGTTAACTTGCGTCGCGGTGCAGTGCGCGTACTGGTTGCAACCGATGTTGCCGCGCGCGGTATTGACGTGGCTGGCATCTCGCATGTGATCAACTTCGACTTGCCAAAATTTGCCGAAGACTACGTTCACCGCATCGGTCGCACCGGTCGCGGCGGCGCTTCCGGCATCGCCGTTTCGTTCGCCTCAAACCGTGATGCAATGCACTTGAGAAAGATCGAACAATTTACCGGTCAACGCATCGACGCGCATACCATCGCCGGCATGGAACCCAAGTTTAAACCACGTCCGGCACCAAGCGGCCGCGGCAATGGCGGCCCACGCACAGGCGCTCCACGCGGAGCGGGTGCCGGTGGTGCAGGCGCACCTCGTCACCATGCTCCCGACAGCCGTCACAGCTTCCCGCGTGATGATCGCCATGCACAAGTCCGTCGTGAAGGCCATTCGCACAGCCGTTTCGGCGCCAGCACGCTGACATCACACACCCTCAGTGTCGATGGCAACCGTACCCATGCACCGCGTGACTTTAAAGCAGGCAACGTGACACGTACACACACTACCAGTACGAGTACAGGTGGGCATCAACGCGGTTTTGGAGCAGGTACCGGAACAGGTGGACGTACGGGTGGAGCTGGCGCGCCGCGCACCGGCACAGGCGGGCCACGTCGCATTGGTGCGGGTACTGGTTTCTCGCAAAGTCGTAGCGGAAACGGTAACGGCAATCGCTAATAACCTGGTTGAAATCAGACACCATAAAACTGTCTGGTTTTACTGAAGTAAAAAAGCGTCCCGAGTTCTCGGGACGCTTTTTTATCGCCAACGATCTCTTGGTGGATTTCTATTGGGCTCACAGCGAGATTTTCCATTAGGCCGCATTTGACTACCGAGTAATATTTCCCCCTTTGAAAAAGGGGGGTTAGGTGGAATGGATTTTTGCTTTACGTAAAAATACCCCTCAATCCCCCTTTTTCAAAGGGGGAAGTTTGTATTGGCTTGCTAATGGGAATTCGGATACAGCGCGCCCTGCACAGCAAAAGAAGAGTCGCGTATAACGGCTACAAACTTACTGCCACAGCCGCAATCGATACTGACAGTGCGGCAAGCCAGCCAAGTTCACCAATAAATTTGGTGTCATCATCCGACAGTTTTTCTTTCGTCGTGATTTTAGCATTGAGCTTTTCCAGATCGGCTTGCAACTTGCCCAGCTTCGCCTGTTGAAGCTGTACTTCTTTCGCCTTTAATTGCTGAGCTGCTTCCAACGGTGATTGATTAGTTGTCATACAAAACTCCTCGTCATAATTTGATCAGCTCATGCGAGCCAACTTTTGACAACATATACCGGAAAACCACGGGGAAATATGTGTTGACGCACATAGCGAACAAAACGCTTGAGAAGACTGATGAAGAATTTATTTAGTCTGTTCAATAGGTTCAAACAACAGTTGACAATGGAACGTTCGTTCTATAAAGTTCGACAGACGTTAAATCCGTCTGGCGAGAAAAATATGTACCCATCATCCCACCACTTTCATCGCAATGCTGCTCATGGCTTGCTATCCTTCATGCATCCCAACAAAGAACTATTCCAGCGCCAGCGTGCCTTGCTACGCAAACCCGTGCCGGCCGGTTTCCCTTCGCCTGCAGATGACTATGTTGAGCATCGTCTCAGTCTGGACGAACATCTCATCCAACATCGCGAGTCCACCTTTTTTATGCGCGTGGCAGGTGACTCCATGCGTGAATTGGGCATCTTCGATGGGGATCTGCTGGTGGTTGACAGATCACTGGCAGCAACTGATGGCAGCGTGATCATTGCTGTGTTGGATGGTGAATTTACTGTCAAACAACTGGTGCATACACCGCACGGGCGACTACTGCGTTCTGCCCATCCCGACTATCCCGATATCGACATCAAACCGGAGCAAGATTTTTCCATATGGGGAGTGGTCCAGTGGAACGTGCATAAGATCTAGAGGATATCAAAATATTTGTTATATCCGAAAATAGTGTTGCTCATTTTTCAAAACACTGCTGTGTAATAGCCCAAAGCCCCCACCCCTACCCTCCCCCGGTGGGAGAAGGAGCAAATTCGTTACAGCGAAGAAGGTGTTAGGTTTCAACTCCCTCTCCCACCGGGGGAGGGCTGGGGTGGGGGTGAACAGTGGAGTTGATGCACATCATTAATCAATATCAAGGGCGACTTAAATGCGCTGTTCAAACAAGATTTAAGGTTTGACCAATTCTACTTACGAACATAGCCCAAAATAATAAATATTCAGAGACACCTCAATCATGCAACGCGCTATCGCTTTAGTGGACTGCAATAACTTTTACGTCTCCTGTGAACGCTTGTTTCAACCCAGGCTAGAAGGCAAACCCGTTGTCGTGTTAAGCAATAACGATGGCTGCGTGGTATCCCGCTCCAAGGAAGTGAAAGATCTCGGCATCACCATGGCACTGCCGTGGTTCAAGATGAAAGATATCGCCAAACAACACGGCATCATCGCCTTCTCGTCCAATTACACGCTCTATGCTGACATCTCCAACCGGGTGATGAGTTTACTTTCTCAGTTCAGCCCTGATCAGGAAGTGTATTCCATCGACGAATGTTTTTTGGAACTGACCGGCATGACCTCACTGGATAGCCTAACCGATTATGGACAATGCATACGCCAGACTATTAAACAATGCGTAGGCATTCCTGTATGCGTCGGTATCGCACAAAGCAAGACGCTGGCAAAACTGGCTAATCATGTCGCAAAAAAACAATCCATTTTTAATAGCGTGTGCAACTTTAATGCGATACCGGAGAGCAACCTTGATGCGATGTTCGCCTCCATCCCGGTGAATGAAGTATGGGGTGTGGGTCGACGCAGTACTGTCAGACTACTGGAGATGGGTATCAACACAGTGCTTGATCTGAAACGCGCATCACCGAAGCGTATACGTGATGAATTCAGTGTCGTGCTAGAACGCACCGTAGCAGAATTAAATGGCGTTGCCTGCTTTGAATTAGATGACGTAGTGCCCGACAAACAACAGATCATTTGTTCACGTTCATTTGGCTCGCTGGTGTCAAACCTGCCCGATTTGGAACAGGCAGCCATCGCCTATACCACCCGCGCCGCAGAAAAACTGCGCCAACAACATACCATCGCGGGAGGCATCCACATTTATATCCGCACCAATCCGCACAAAGAAAAAGCCCCGCAATACCAGCAAGGCATCACTATGCCGCTACATGAACCAACGGGTGACACACGCGTATTGTGCAGTGCTGCTTTGGCGGGCCTTAAACAAATATATCGCAGAGGTTTTGCTTACCAGAAAGTGGGCGTGATGCTGACCGCGATCATCCTGGAAGCATCCCGACCCCGAACATTATTTGATGATGTCAACTCTCAACAAAAATCAGAGGCATTGATGCGTACATTAGACAGCATCAATCGCAGCATGGGCAGCGGCACGATACAGTTACTGGGTGAAGGAATACGAAAAAACTGGTCGATGCGCAGAGAAAATGTGTCGAAACGATACACAACAGAATGGAAAGAGCTCGCGGTCATCCGATAAAAATCAAAATAACAAAAACAAATTGCCTCCGGCAAAACCGGAGGCAACTTATTTTATTTACCAGTGTTTGGCAACAAGCTACTTAGAGATTCGATTGTAAATGCTTTGGGCAGAGCTTCATGGCCGGGTGCTGACCGACACCCATCGACGACTCCAATGGTTCTTATGTGATTGGATAGAGACACCCATTAGGCAGCAGTAAAGGGGAAGGTAGTAACTTGTTTAATGAGGCAGCTTGCTGTAATCGACCATGCAGCAAATCGAGCAAAAACTCCGGAGCAAGATCAGCACAGTTGGCCCAAGCTACAGTGCGCATTTCTGGATGCTGGTAAGCGGTGGCGAAAAGTTCAGGTGCCAGCAGCGGTGCAAACATATCGCCTGTCAGTTCTGAGGTTAGATCAATGACGCCCATTTCTCCGATGGTGCTATCGAGTTAATCGGTTTGCGTTCCTGTGCCAATTTCCAATCCAGCGTAATCAATGCTTAGCTTCGGAGGCACCAGTCGCGGTAAGTCTGGCAGTGCAGGTGATGATACTGTTTATCTGAGAGATTGCCTGAGACAGACTCGAAACTGCCAACGATGCATTCTCCGTATGAGTTTCGACCACATTGGTTTGCTTGGCGATGCCTTGTGTGGCCTTTGCAGCATCCTTGGACAGCGTTTTAATTTCGTTGGCCACGACTGCAAATCCCTTGCCGGAAGCACCGGCACGAAACGCATTGAATGATGCGTTCCATGCCACCATATTGATCTGCTCGGCTATGACTCGGATCTGATCAACAATAGTTCGAATGTGGCTGATGCTATCGACCAAGATATGAACAGTAGCTGTGGCGCTTTCTGATTGTTTCGTAGCACTAGTGGCAACCTTCGCAATTATCTCAACTTGCCGTGAGGTACGGAGATTCCGTTCAATGTCCATATACCGAAACTTTAATACCGAAGTTACGAACGTACTGATCACGCGAGCCAAAGTAGTTACTTCTTCCAGCGGTCCACCGATCCCAAAATTGATTATTCGGACACCTTGAAAATCGATGCCAACACTGTATCCTTCCCTCATTCCCTGCGAAGTGCTTGCTTCTTCGGCAGTTACGGCCCGTTCGTCCATTTCGCAAGCCATGATGCGGGAGGCAATGGCGTGGATGCTACCGATTCTCTCTCTTGCGCTCGAAGCCACAATGACACCGCGTTGCCCCATGAAAGAACAGACATAGCCAAGATCCTTGGCAACCATATCACAAAGCTCCTGTCCGAATACAGGATCGAACGTGGCAAGCGTCGTTTTCCCTACCCCGAGAGAAACGTCTGAGCTCATGATGTTGGCTACGTCTGTGACAGCCTGATTGAGAAGACCAATGGATCCTGACAGGGTTAAAAATGCCTCTTTAACATTCCCGGCGGCCGCATACGCTTGGTGGATGTGGCGAGCGATCTCATCAGCAGCGCCGGCCGTTTGAGTAGACAATGTCTTCACTTCATTGGCAACAAGTGCAAAGCTTTTGCCTATTTCACCGGCGGTAGCGCCTTCAATAGTAGCTGTAACAGCCAACAGACTTGTCATTTCGGCGGTGCTTTTGATCTGTTCTATAAACTGGCTGATGCGACTCATGCCCACGACTAAATCTCCAAGAGTCGAATTTCCATTCTGCGAAGCACCTATCGCAATATTGACAACTTTGCGTGCTTCGCTGACTTGCGACGCGGCCTCGGTCATGCGAGTTTTATCGGAAATTTGCTCGCGCATCACCAACGTCACAAAATTACCCAAGACGTGAGCCAACTTTGAAACCTTATCCAACGGTCCGGCAATACTAAAACTGGCAACTCTTTCACCATTAACGTCAATGCCGATGTTGACCCCTTCCTTCATACTGGTAGAGCGTGCAGCTTCCTCCGCAGTTACCTCTTTTTCTTTTAATACACCAGTCATAATCTGTGCGGCTATCGGATGGACGTTACCAATCCGTTCGTGAACGCTAGATGCCACGATGATGCCGTTACTTCCCATGAAATTGCAGATATAACCAAGCTCATTCGATATGGAGTCGCACAGTTGTTGTCCAAAATTAGTGTCAAAAACGGTGGCCATATAAATAAAATAATAATTAGTCAGCAGAGGGGATGTTGCGGAAGATTTTTCCAAATTCTTCCGGATATAAGGTTGCAAGAGCCAGATTACGAATATTTTCCAATAATTCCAAGGTAAAAATATCTTCCGGTGGAGCCAGTTTTGATCGTTCTGTCAGGCTCCCTGTAAGTATGAAATGGGAACAGAAATGGGAACAGAAATGGGCGTAGTTAAATTGTTTGCAGGGACCATCCAAATTATTTTCAATTATGGAAATACTCATAACCAACTGTCTGAGTGCCTGAAATCCCAGCAAAGATACTGCACCGGCAATAATAACAACCGAGCGGGCCGCTGTAGTAACAACCATCACATTGGCAGACTTGATGACTCTAAGCCCCATGATTTTAAGCTTCTCGATAAGAGCTGTTTTTTTTGACATAGTGCTAATAGCGTTCATGTTGGATTAGGTATCTTTTGTGCACGATATCTCGCCGCAGGATAGAGGACACAGGCGACCGGCTACTTGCTGGCCGGTTTCGCCATTTTCTCATTCTAACCTGTAGAAGTCTGTTCCTGAAACAGGAGCCAACATTGCAATAATTCTTAAACTGGATTGTACAAATTTCTGCATCGATCATTGCGAACGCACACAATTTCATGCAACAGGAAAAATGTTCGTAACATCAAATGTGTAAGTTATACTAACTGCAATAAATTTTGTTTGGAAACCCATATAGATGCTGAAGGAAGAGTATGGACAATAGAGTTGTAAAGTCTATAGAACTGGAACCGGCAACCAAAATAAGAAATACAGAGTCATTTCGTCATGCAAAGCCTGTTGCTGAGTTGATGGTAGGATTAGGTTTGGTATCTGTTTTGGATGCCTGCAGCCACTCAGCATCATCTACCGCCAATCCTGTAGTCAGCTCTGCTGATGCAGGTCGTTTTTTATCGCAGGCTTCTTTGGGTTTCTCCAGAACAGACCTCAACACGGCTCAGTCCATGTCCTACTCTGATTGGATTGACGCGCAATTTGCCATACCCTCTTCTCAAGGCCATTACGATTGGCTAGTTTCAAACGGCTACACCAATACAACTTACATCAATAGCACAGCTGGTTTAGACAACACGATATGGCGAAAGCTGATCTCATCACCTGATCTTTTACGCC
>CAIRAO010000049.1 GCA_903876625.1 uncultured Gallionellaceae bacterium
AATTAATTCATATATGCCAAATGGCCTATATCTTTATACCTATATAAAAAATAGGGAGCAGCCACTTTGTCTTTTGAAACAAAGGCGTACTTTTCTGGTGTTACTTCAGTACTACCTTATAGAATCAGGTTTATCATTTGGAATCCTGTGAAACTATTGAACGCACAATTGACAGACGAAATTAATACGCGAATAAGGAGAACTTGTTACGATATAAGGTGAAACTCTTTACATTGTACTCATTCGACTTTTTTGATGCCTATTTGTTTATGAAGCAAGCGCTTAAGACAAATCTGGAATGGTTAAAAAAGAACCCTTCTTTTGAAGAGCTTTGTGCAAAATTCCCCAAGGAATGGGCTGCGGTTCAAAATGATATTTCGGTAATGGTTGAGCGTGGAGACGCTGAAGAATTAAAACTCTATCTGGAAAAACTCTCCGTAGCCCCTGTATTGAAGTCTCCCTCGTTTGGCAAGAAGCAGCAAAATGGTGAGGTAATCTTGTTGCAATATATTCGTAGCCGCCTTGCGCATGAGTCAGTCAAAAAGCTTTCACTCTCCACTTTGCATACAGATTTAGAAACACGTAAAGGAAAGTTTCGTTTCAATTTATTTAATGGGTTTATCGCACAAAGGCTGTTGTTCTCCAGCGGACTGATACGCAAACCTGTTTCATTGCGCTTGTTTCGTCTGTTCTGGCCTATTCTTTGGCAGAAAAAAATGCTGATGCCATTGGTACAACCAAAAGGAATTTATTGTTTTTACTCAAAACCGTTCATTGACACGTTGGTCAAAATGATCAACAGCAGAAAGTGTTTAGAAATAGGCGCTGGTGACGGTACATTAACAAGCTTCTTGAAAACTCAAGGGATCGAGCTTAATGCAACAGACAACTATAGCTGGTCAAAGTCTGTGAAGTATCCGGAGTCGGTAATCAAGATGGATGCCCGCGAAGCGCTCACCACTTATTCGCCAGAAGTTGTTATCTGTTCCTGGCCACCGGCACAGAATGAGTTTGAACGCTTCGTTTTTCAAACTCCCTCCGTCCAACTCTCCATTGTCATAGGAAGCCGTCACAAATTTGCGTTCGGAAACTGGCCTGCCTACAAGAAACAAACGACATTTGAACTAGTGGAAGATAAAAAACTAAGTGATATGGTGTTACCACCCGAACTGGAATCAGTTGTTTATCTTTTTCGGAGAAACTCCACTGTATAAGTAGTAATACTTATTGTGTAATAAGTAGATGTACGGATTGTTCAGTTTGTATGGGATTATAAAATGCTGCTCATGTTTACCCCATTACTGCGCTTTTCTCCTCCAATGTGTATTCGAGAAATTTCCCGCGCACTCTCTAACACTCTACACTCTACACTGGTTTGTGTACGCTTCCGAACGTTCTCAACGACCTTATCGGGGTAACTTACAGTTTTTAGAATAATAATATACAGGTAAGATAGAAACATGACCTCACTTAATTTGTTGCTCTGGATTACGTTGGGCATTGTGATTCAACTGGTCATTTTTCTGGGCATCGAGTATTGGCATCATTGGATACGATATCGAAAGTTACCAAGTGACAAGAATGAAGTTGTGGGTATTCATTCCAGAAGTGCAGAGAATATTTCTGCTGCTGTTTGGAATGGCTTCCGCACATTTAGAGTTGATCGGAAAATTATCGAAGATGAGGCGCAGTCTACTTGCTCCTTTTATCTCGTTCCCGTTGATGAAAAAGTTCTACCAGTATTCCAACCCGGACAATTTCTAACTTTCTCTCTCGATCTGCCTGCTTCCAATGATAGCAGCGAACAATTGATGCGCTGCTATTCCTTATCTGATGCGCCCTTTGCCGATCATTACAGAGTGTCGATCAAGCGCGTACCTGCTCCACCCGGCAGTCATGTTTCAGCGGGGCGCTCATCCAATTATTTTCACGATCACGTTTCCGTTGGTAGTTTGTTACAGGTGCGTGCACCGGCTGGCCATTTTTGTATTGATAACAGTGATGATCCGGTTGTTTTAATCTGTGGTGGCATTGGAATTACGCCAATGCTCAGTATGTTGAATGAGACACTGATCAAACAGCCGGAGCGCGAAATATGGCTGTTCTATGGCGTTCGCAATTCGAGTGAAACAATCATGCAATCACATCTGAATACGCTGGAGTCCGCGCACAGTAACTTTCATTTTTGGATCTGTGCAAGCAGACCCCTTCCCGAAGAAGTGCTTGGCATAGATCATAAACATGAGGGTCGTGTCGACATCAAGTTATTGCGCGCGCTATTGCCACTCAAGGCATATCACTATTATATTTGCGGCCCCGCACCCATGCTTGAAAGCATTGTTCCCGCCTTGGAAGAATGGGGTGTAGCGGACGTGCGCATCCACTATGAAGCATTCGGTCCATCCTCAATCAAACGCACTACTTCGGTTGTCAAGGACAATATTCAGAGGCAACAAACTGATAAAGAGATTGTTGTGACATTTGCGCAATCTGAAAAAAAATTGCAGTGGAAACCTTCGGATGTGAATCTGCTTGAATTTGCAGAATCAAATGGCATCACAATCAACTCAGGTTGTCGCGCGGGTGGTTGTGGTACATGCCAGACCAAGATTTTGTCTGGCGAGGTAAGCTACCGCCATCCGCCGGATTATGATCCTGATGAAGGTACATGCCTGCTTTGTGTTTCCACTCCCAAAACGAGCGTCGCTTTGGAGCTATAAATGATACCTTCACTCTGGCGCGAACATATTCTTCCATTCAGTTTAATACTGGGCCTGTTGGCTGCTGCCACTTTGAGTGGAGATTTTTTTCTGCACCGAATGGATTTGGTTTGGGTGGGTCGCTATCTGGGCATTCCGGGAACCATACTGATCGTTGCATCATTCGTTTATTCGCTGCGAAAAAGAAAATACATTTCCAGCGGAAACCCGAAAACACTGCTGACTTTTCATGAATTCACCGCGTGGCTTGGTTCGTTGCTCGTTTTAGTTCATGCCGGGATTCACTTTAATTCGATCCTGCCCTGGCTTGCCACAGTGGGGATGAGCGTGAATGTAGTGAGCGGTATGGTGGGCAAGTTGCTACTTGATCGTTCTCGTCTTCATGTGCAAGAGCAACGAAAGGATTTTCAGCAACGCGGCTTGACGAAACCGGAGGTGGAGCAGGCTGTTTTCTGGGATTCAATCACCCTTGAAGCAATGACCCAGTGGCGCAAAGTTCACATCCCCATTTTCATCGTTTTTGCCGTTTTGGCTATTGGACATATCTTCAGTATTTTTCTATTTTGGGGATGGAGATGAGCAATCTCCTGAAGATTATTCTTGCTGCCAACTTGATTGCAATTACGGCGCTTGTTTTAATTTATCCTCATCTAATGGTCGGGCCGGGCAAACTTATTCCCGGACACAAGCAATTAGACAAGGATTGTTTTGCTTGCCATGCCTCATTCACTGGTGCTGATTCAAGACGTTGTGTCATTTGTCACAAACCGGCCGATATTGGTCGCCTGACAAGTGCGGGCTTGCCTATTGCAAAACCTGTCACCTCCGTGCCTTTTCACCAGAATTTAGCTAATTTGGATTGTCTGGCTTGTCATAGTGATCACGCAGGCGTGAGGCGCTTCCGGCAGCAAGGTCGGTTTAATCATTCCTTGCTGAAAAAAACAATGTTTGACCAATGCCAGTCATGCCATAAATCCCCTTCTGATGCTTTGCATCATCAAATTTCAGGGAACTGTGGTCAGTGTCACAACCAGACTAAATGGTCACCTGCGACCTTTGAGCACAGCAAGTATTTCGCTCTTGATCGTGACCACAATGCCACCTGTGTAACTTGCCATGCGGGCAACGACTACCAGCGGTACACCTGCTATGGTTGTCACGAACACACACCAGACAACATACGCCGTAAGCATATCGAGGAAGGCATTCGCAATTTCGATAATTGCGTTGAGTGTCACCGAAGTTCCAGTGCTCATGGAGAAGGTAAGAGAGAAGGAAATCACAAAGAAGGACACGGTGACGATTAACCACGAACATTTTTTACACGGACAATATTTATTCAATCTATTTAGGCACACTTCACGATGAACACACACGAAATACTGATCATGGCGGTTCCGGCTCTCATCGCCCTTGGTGGCGGCATCCTCGCCGCAGTCTGGAGTCCCAATCATCAAATGCGCAGCCTGATACAGCACTTTGCCGCTGGCGTGGTGTTGGCGGCGCTGGCCGTGGAATTGTTGCCTGAGATTGGGCGCGAACATGCTCCAGGTCTTGTCCTGGTTGCCTCATTCGCTTTGGGTAGTTTATTCATGTACGCGTTAAAATTGTGGACGATGCGCCTCGAACATCAGGCGGTTGTCACAAAAGCAGCAGGACTGGGTACCGGTTTACTATTGGCAACCTTTATTGACGTGGCAACCGATGGTTTTATCATTGGCGCAGGCTTCGCTGCCGGTGGAGAAACAGGGACGATCTTGGCGCTGGGATTGTCGGTAGAGCTGTTATTCCTAGGTTTGGCATTGGCATCAGAGGCAACGGCTGGCTGGCGCATCATCGCCATCTCAGGCGCATTGGGCTGCACCGTGCTGATCTTCTCCCTCATCGGTAATACACTGTTGACTGGCGCATCGCATGCTGTAATCGGCGGCGCATTGGCTTTTAGTGCGGCAGCGTTGCTTTACCTAGTTACTGAAGAGTTGCTAATGGAGGCTCACACGGTCGAAGAAAAACCTATTTCAACCTTGGTTCTATTCGGTGGGTTTCTGTCGTTCTGGTGTATTCAACTACTGGGACAATAATTCAGCAAAATCCTAAGTTCGGTGTCCGTTTTCAGAAGTTCGCAAAGATTGCAAAGCGTTACACGGATTGCCCACAGAGGTTTAACTACAAACCAGGCTATTTTGTTTTGTGCCACTTGAGTTTTTTCTCGTCCATCATTGCTCTCCAGTCAACTTTGGTAAAAAGATAAACAAGCAGCAGCACTGCAATTTGAGTTGCAAAATAATAGACACTAAGATATTCACCGAGAACATCAGCATCGATATCAACTCTCTTGTAAGTCTGCTGTCCCAGAAAAATCCAACCCGAATAACTCACAAACCGGCCAATAAAGAAAGGAGCGGCAATGAGTTTGATCGGTAACGAGGTGAGTCCGTAAGCTATAAACAAGTAGTTGGAAGGTAGTGGAGTGAATGAGTAAATCAGGAGTGCACCTACGGTCTGGTTTTTCCGTTGCTCCAATGCACTTTTGATAACATCAACATTATTTTTGGTTTGTTCAGATAGAAACTTGTTTCGAATGATGTGCTGAGACAATTTTGCCAGCGTCATTCGCCCTAATGTGGAAGCTAAGGCAGCGATCAGCGCCAATAAAAGTAAATTGAGTTCAGGGTATTTAAAACCGACGAATGAAAGTACGACCCATGTTGGAGGCGCAAAGGCAGGAATAATGTTCAGTGCATAGACTGCTGCAAATACTACGATCAATTTATCCATGCATACATTCCCGAAAGATCTTGTGCTTTGCAGAGCCTAGCTTGGCAAAATTAAAATACAAAACTTTATCAATTCGTGTCCAGAGAATGCTTAGCGTGGAAAGCTTTATAAAGTTCGAACCATACAACACTAACAACTCCTGCCGCAAAGCTCAGCGCTAGTTGATTAAATGTGACCGGAGCAAAGTGGAACACCTCGCGCAGGAAGGGCAGAGTCAACGCAAGCAGTAGAAAGCTGAACGCTCCTCCTATCACCCACCACAATGCCGGATTCAGGCTATTGAGCGTGCTCATGATACTGTGTTGCCAGGAGCGGTTGACCAAGATCAGGCCGAGGTTACCGATAACCAGAGTAAAGAAACTCAGCGCGCGTGCTTCTGTTTCCGATGCTCCCTGATGCAGGTAGTAACCCAGGATGGCAAGCGAAGCAAGCAGCACAAACACGCCTTGCCCTAGGCTAAGCAGGAGAATGTGTTTTCCAAATAGCGGTTCCTGTGGATCACGCGGAGGGCGATTCATTACGCCGCGTTCTGCCGGTTCGGCCTCAAAGGCAATGGAGCAAGCGGGGTTGATAATCATTTCCAGAAATACAATATGTACCGGAGCGAATACGGGTGGCCAACCAAGCAACAACGGGATAAGAGACAATCCGGCGATGGGAATGTGTACGGCAAAGATGTACGCCATTGCCTTGCGCAAGTTGTCGAAAATGCCTCGCCCAAGGCGCACGGCATGCACGATGGAAGCAAAATCGTCATCCAACAGCACCAGCGCGGCGGCCTCGCGCGCCACATCTGTGCCATGTGCGCCCATTGCAATGCCAATGTGAGCAGCCTTTAGTGCTGGAGCATCGTTTACCCCGTCGCCCGTCATCGCCACCACTTCGCCGTTTGCTTTTAGTGCGTTCACCAAACGCAACTTTTGTTCCGGTACCATGCGCGCAAAAATATTACTGTGGCGGATGCGTTCGCGTAGCGTTGCCTCATCCATCTGGCTGAGTTCCGCGCCATTGATGACGCCGCCGCTACCCGTGGACAAACCGATCTGTTCTGCTATTGCCACAGCAGTGGCCGGATAGTCTCCGGTAATCATGACCACGCGGATGCCTGCCGCCGTGCATTCCTTGAGTGCGGGCATGACGGTGGGACGAACCGGGTCAGCCAAACCAATCAGACCAAGAAATTCAAAATCAAAATCATGTTGAATGTCTGGCCACACATTGCCGCGATGGTTGGCACGAGCTACGCCCAGTACACGCATGCCTTGCTTGGCGAGAGAATTGACTTGAACAGCCAGATTCGCCAATTGCGTCTTGTCCATGTGACACAAATCTGCTATGGCTTCAGGAGCACCTTTTGCAGCCACCACATACTCATCGCTATCGCGAGCCTTCCACACATGCGACAACGCCAGCAGTTCAGGTGACAGCGAGTATTCGTGAGCCAATACCCAGTCGGCGTGCAAGTGTTCGGTATCGGTGAGGTAATGAGAGCCGAGTGTATGGATGGCTTTTTCCATCGGGTCGAAAGGTTCGGTCTCGCTCGACAAAATGCCGAACTCAACCAGTTCGTGGAAAGATTCCGGCAACGTGGCAGGTGATGAGTTATCGGTGAATGACGCGTCAGCGGCAATCAATTGCTGCACTGTCATGCGATTCTGCGTGAGCGTGCCGGTTTTATCCACGCACAGCACCGTCGCCGAACCCAGTGCTTCCACGGTATGCACGCGGCGGGGAAGCACGCGGTGCCTGGAAATGCGCCATGCTCCCATCGCCATGAATATGGTCAGTACGACCGGGTACTCTTCCGGCAAAATAGACATCGCCAGTGTGATGCCTGATAAAAATCCGTTCAACCAGTCGCCCCGGGTAAGGCCGTAAATCACCAGCAATAACAGACTCAGTAAAACACCTATAATGGCAAGACTGCGCACCAGTTTGCCGATTTCTTTTTGCAAGGGTGTCGCTTCGGTTGCCTGCTCCTGCAAGGCTTTGCCGATCTTGCCGATTTCGGTGTGTGCTCCGGTTGTCAGCACGCGCGCCATGCCACGACCTTGAACGACCAGTGTGCCGGAATATACAAAGGGTAAATCGTCTCCTCCGGGTGGCTGAAGATCTCCGGGTTCTTCTTTGGCAACTTTGCGCACCGCCACCGATTCACCGGTGAGCAGCGATTCATCCGCAGCAAAGTCGTTGCAGGAAATCAATACCGCATCCGCCGGAACACGATCGCCTTCAGCGAGAATAAGAATGTCTCCACGCACCACCTCACGTCCGGCAATGCGCTGCTCTTCACCGTCGCGCAGTACCAATGCACGCGGACTGGTGAGGTCGCGCAAAGCCTCCAGCACACGCTCTGTCTTGTATTCCTGATAGATGGTGATTCCTATTACTACGACTACGAATCCCAGCAACATCAAAGCATCGCTAACGTCACCCAGTAAAAGGTAGATTGCTCCGGCCACAACCAGCAGAAGTAACATTGGTTCGCGCAACACGTCCAGAGTGATAATCTGAATGTTCCGCTGACCGGATGCGGGCAGTTCGTTCGCGCCCTCCTCGCTCAGCCGCGCTTTTGCATCGGCCTGCGTAAGACCCTTTGGTGCAATTCCAACGAATTCGGCTTGGTTCATTTCTGTAACCTTTACTTAAGTCATCGTTAGCAACAGGTACTAAAAATACTTTCTGTACCCCAATGCAAGATAATCTTCACCGTTGGCTCCATAATCATTAAGCAAGTTGTATATGGAACAACGGTGGTGCAGCCGCACAAAAACTTCTTTCGATTTCTCCCGGGGAAGTGAAAAATCAAA
>CAIRAO010000050.1 GCA_903876625.1 uncultured Gallionellaceae bacterium
CGGTAGTCGTGGTGTAGTTGGTCAGATTTCC
Source organism: uncultured Gallionellaceae bacterium (assembly GCA_903876625.1). Lineage (GTDB taxonomy): Bacteria > Pseudomonadota > Gammaproteobacteria > Burkholderiales > Gallionellaceae > PALSA-1006. The sequence continues at coordinate 32 of CAIRAO010000050.1, forward strand.
AGTGACTTTATCTCCCTGCGCGTTGACAATATAGCCGTTCAGATCCACCTGAAATTGCCCGTTACGCGTAAACTTGGGTGTACCGCTGCCATCATCTACCTGAAAAAATCCCTTGCCGTTAATGGCAACATCCATCGGATTGGTGGTGGTAGTCACCGTGCCCTGGGTAAACAACTGGGCGATAGTACCCACTTTGCCGCCGGTTCCGGTCTGCAATTTGGAAGAACCCGCCAGTGAGGCTGCAAACATATCGGCAAATTGCGCCTGTGATTGCTTGAAACCGACGGTATTCGCGTTAGCGACGTTGTTGCCGATTGCTTCCAGCTGCATGCTGGATGAATTCAAACCGCTCAAGCCTTGTTGAAAACTCATGTTATTTCTCCTGTATTATAGAATTTGGACTACTTGAGACAGCGTGACACCTGACTTGGAACCTACCTCCATGGTAGCCCCGGTAGTGCTTTGATTAACGCTATTGACCATGCCGTACTGTAAAGCGGTGGCCGCTACATTGCTGCCACCCTGAACCGTGTTAACGGAGAAAGTGTAAGTGCCATCTGCTGCTGCAGCGCCCTTGCTATCCTTGCCATCCCACTGAAACTTGTTGATGCCTGCAGGTGCTGCCCCCAGATTGACGGTGCGTACCAACCCGCCTGCCTGGTCGTAAATGGATACCTGTGCGCTGCTCGCAGCCGCTGTGGTCTGAAAACCACCCATCGCACTGCCGCTGCTCAAATCTATACCGCTACCCGAAACCAGCACGCCATGTCCGATCATGCTGGTGGACTGCAACGACTGATTGGACAACATGCTGTCGCTTAGCGCCTGCAAGGTCACATTCAATTTATCGATACCAGTCACCGTGCTCAACTGTGCCATTTGTGAAGTCACCTGCGCATTATCCATTGGATTAAGCGGATCCTGATTCTGCATCTGCGTAACCAGCAGCTTTAAAAAACGATCCTGAGAACTCACGGCTGCCGATGAATTCGTCGTCGTTGACTTGCTATTCATGGTTGCAGCCAGGGCTGCGGCCGGAGTGGTGGTACTTTGTGTGCTGCTTATCATTCTATAGTCCTTTCTTGATTTCTGACCGATCTTGAATTACTGGCCGATGGTAAGCGTCTTGAGCAACAATGTTTTCGAGGTATTCATCGCATCCACATTATTCTGGTAGGCGCGCGACGCTGAAATCATGTTCACCATTTCATCCACCACATTGACATTCGGCATCGCGACATAACCCTGTTCATTGGCCATCGGATGTTTGGGGTCATACAGCATACGCATCGGCGAGGTATCCTCAACCACCGAAGTGACCCGCACCCCCGGCACCGCGCCACCATCCACCGCCATTGCACTGAACATCACCTGCTTGGCTCGATAGGGCTGGCCGTTGGCGCTGGTGGCGCTGTCGGCATTTGCCAGATTACTGGCAATCACATTCAGCCGTTGCGATTGCGCTGCCATCCCCGAACCCGACACATTAAAAATATTAAACAGAGACATAAAATTCCTCCCTAATCTTCTGGAAACGCTTCAATTAGCCTTGAATCGCCACGGTCATCCCCTTGATCTGCTCGCTAATAAATCTCACGCTCGCCTCATAACGCAAG
>CAIRAO010000051.1 GCA_903876625.1 uncultured Gallionellaceae bacterium
AAACTTCGCGGCTTATCGTCTTTTTGCAGGATATCGATATATTGACCAGCCAAAAATTGTAGATATTCATTCGCCGGTAATTTAAGGAATAACACCATCACATCTTCTGCGACTTTTTCCATCTTTTGCACACGGCAGGGCAACGTCTTGATTTGAATATCTGTCCCGGTAAAAACTTCCTGGCTCTCGATCACCAGATTCGATTTAGGTTTAGCGCAGCAAAACAACGCCAATCCTGCGGCTTTTTCTTCATCAGTCAAAGCATAAGCTTGGTGATCGCCGTAATCTACCGAGCCTTGCAATATTTTGCCTTTGCACACGCCACAAGCGCCATTGCGGCAACTATGTGGCAAAGTGAACCCATGTGCAAGTGCCGCTTCGATAATAGTCTCTTCTGCCTCGATATCAAAGCTGTGATTACTGGGAAGGATTGTGGTTTTGAACGTCATATTGAATTTTCGAATTCACCAAAACGGTAATTTTAACGCATAATCAGTTTATGAAACGTATTCTCATTATCGGCTGTGGTGATATTGCACTTCGGGTTGCGCCTCTTTTGTGTTCCCGTTATCGCGTATTTGGATTGATACGAAATAATACCCGTTTCACCGAAATGCACCTGCAAGGCATCACTCCAATAATGGGCAACCTTGACCATCGCCAAAGTTTAGAAAATATCAGTGGGCTGGCTGACACCGTTCTTCACTTCGCTCCGCCTCCCGATTCTGGTGAGTTCGATACCCGAACGTGTAATCTGCTTGCCAGTTTGTCTAAGCGAAGTTTACCCAAGCGTTTTATCTACATCAGCACCAGCGGTGTTTACGGTAATTGTAGCGGTTTGGTGGTCAGTGAATCTCAGCCGCTTAATTCGCAATCAGCGCGAGCTCTGCGCAGGGTTGATGCGGAAAATCGCATTCGTGCTTGGGCACAACGCAATGGTGTTAGTGCCCAGATTTTGCGCGTGCCCGGCATCTATGCGGCGAATCGTTTACCACTTGAGCGTTTGCGTTCAGGAAGCCCTGTCATCGTTTCATCCCAAGATAGTTACACCAACCATATTCATGCCGATGATCTTGCACGAATCGTTGTTGCAACTATAAGGCATGGCAAACCAAATCGTGTCTATAACGCAAGTGATGACAGTGAATTGCAGATGGGAGATTACTTCGATGCGGTGGCAGACAAATTTCATTTGCCCAGACCGCCGCGTTTGCCGCGAGATCAAGTCAAGCAGGAAGTTTCTCCAATGCTGTGGTCGTTCATGGAAGAATCCAGACGATTAACAAACGAGAGAATCAAGAAAGAATTGCGGGTTAAGCTGATTTATCCTACTGTTGCTGACGCGCTGACCTCAATCAAAAAAATCAACTAGCAGTTTGGTTTTTTGGAGGTTCGCTTTAGCTTAGAAGGGGAAAGAGATGCCGATTCCCATTGTCGTATGGCTTTGATTGTAATCAAGCAACCCTTCACCGTACCCATGAAAATATTGCATGTGTATATCCAGATTGTTCCCGTTTGCGCCATCGGCTGGCTGAAAAAACCATACTGGCAAAGGTGCTGCGATATCAACTTGAGTTGAACGAATTCTGGACATGAGGTTAATTTTCCAGCCCCCATCTTGAATGAAGCGCAAATTCAGTTCTCTGTAACCGAGGTATTCGCCAATATCAGGATTATCTTTAAGTGAAGCCTCTTGTATAATTTTCCACCATCTGACTTGTACGATCAGCCTTTCTTCCCCGCTGAAATTGAATTGAATTCCGGGTTCAACATAGACCCTGTTCCAGCTCCGCTCAGTTGGATTCGATTGCCCGATAGATTGATGCACCGCACCAAAATTCAAAATGCTTAATTCGTTTGGTCTGAGCGAATAAATAAGCTCGGGCTCGTAAATGATTTCTCTGAACGGCTGGGCATAGGCTTGATTATAGGCCTGCCAGAATGCCAGTTGTGTATAACCGAGCCACAAGGAACCTGCGTTGTCATAATCAGCCAGTATGTGTTTTAAACTGATTTGAAACTTCACCTCTTTGTCTTGCAGTTCCAAGGGTGTCACGACCTGATTTGCCGGAGTTGGGCTGGTTGGCAAATAATTGGGTTGAGACGTATGTGAATACCCTAGCAAATAATTTTGCTTGTACGACTTTAATTCGTTCGTTGGCTCCCACTCTTTCGCCAACCCGTTGCCACTTGAAGAATGTGACCTCAAAGGATTGCTTGATTGTTTTCGAACTTTAGTTTTGGCAGGTTTGGCTTTCGTTGATTTATTGTCAGTTGCGCCAGCTTGCAAAGGCATGCTCACAAAACAAAAAATAACGATCAGCAGACCAAGTAAGCTAAATATGCGTGATTGTTTCTTGTTCATTGGCTTAAATGTTGGAAGACTTTTCATATCTCCCGATATCGGCTAAATTTTACCGAACTTAAGCTTGGAAGCAAAATAGAATGCGTTAGCTATATGTTAAAGCAGAACGCATTCTCTCTCACAACGTAAATTAATAGTGGTGTAATTTATTCGTGTTTATCTTCTGCTTTCCGGGTTTTGCTCGGGAAGATACGGCGAACCACCACATAGAACACCGGCACCAGGAAAATTGCCAGCACCGTAGCCGCGATCATACCGCCCATCACCCCGGTACCAATCGCATGCCGCCCGTTCGCGCCTGCACCTGAGGAAATGGCAAGCGGTAACACGCCCAGAATGAACGCTATGGAAGTCATCAGAATTGGACGGAATCTCAAACGACAGGCTTCCAGTGTTGCCTCGACAAGCTCGTGACCCTGATGTTGCAAATCACGGGCAAACTGGATGATCAGAATCGCATTCTTTGCCGCGAGACCGATGATCACGATCAAACCGACCTTGAAGTAAACATCGTTGGTCAAACCTCGCATCGTAACGGCAGTGAGCGCACCGAAAATACCGATCGGAACCACCAGAATCACGGCGACCGGAACGGACCAGCTTTCGTACAATGCCGCCAGACAAAGGAATACCGCCACTACTGAAAGTCCAAACAGGAAAGGCGCCTGATTACCGGATAGCCGTTCTTCGCTGGAGGTTCCTGACCACTCAAAACCAAAACCAGGCGGCAATTGTGCTGCGACTTCTTCCATGGCAATCAATGCATCACCGGTACTATGGCCAGGTGAAGGGCTTCCTGATATTTTCATAGCAGGCAATCCATTGTAACGATCCAGTTTTGGCGAAGCAGCAGTCCATCGTGCTTTGGCAAATTCGGACAGTTGCACCATGCCACCCTGCATATTTTTTACCGGTATCCGCATGATCTGGCGCGGAGTCGTTCTGTTTTCTGCATCTGCTTGCATCTGCACTCTCAAGATACGACCTTCGCGGACGAAGTCATTGATGTAGGTAACGCCTAGGACAGACTGCAACGTGTCATTCAGATTGGCAATATCCACACCCAGTGCCCGCGCTTTCAAACGGTCAACGTCGATTTGAAATTGCGGGCCCGGCTCTTGTCCTTCCGGTCTTACACCCATAAGCGCGGGATGCTTGCCTGCGATTCCCAGCGCCATGTTGCGAGCCTCGATCAGCTTTTCCCGGCCCTGTCCGGATCGATCCTGCAAACGGAAATCAAAACCTCCGATAGCAGCGAGTTCAGGAATCGGTGGTACGTTCACGGCAAAAATCATCGCTTCCTTGATACGGAACAAACCCATGTTGGCACGTCTTACGATTGCAGGCGCTGCATTATCCTGACTGGGGCGTTCATCCCAATCCTTAAGACGGACGAAGGCCAGAGCAGAATTCTGTCCGCGCCCGAAGAAGGAGTATCCAAGCACACCGATAACGTGCGCCACTTCTGGCTGTTTGAGGTAAAACTGCTCTACCTGAGTCAATATTTCTTTTGAGCGCTCACGCGTAGCACCCGGTGGCAACTGAACCACGCTGACAAAATAACCTTGATCTTCATCCGGTAGAAAGCTGCTCGGCAGTTTCACGAATAACCAACCCAAGACACCAAGCAGCGCTGCGTAAAGCAACATGTAGCGGCCCCTTCGTTTCACTACACCGCCTACCCCTGCTTTATAACGCTGGGTGGTTCTACTAAAAAAACGATTGAACCAGCCCAGGAAACCCTTCGTGGGAACCATTTCGTGGCCGGGAGTATTTTGCAATATTGCTGCACATAACGCAGGTGTAAGAGACAGCGCCATCAATACCGAGAACAGAATGGTCACGATCAAGGTGACCGCAAACTGGCGATAGATCGCACCGACGGAACCACCGAAGAAAGTCATCGGGATGAATACGGAACACAGCACCAGAGTGATGGCGATGATGGCACCGAAAATCTGATCCATGGCCTTGCGTGTCGCATCGCGCGGAGATAAACCTTCCTCGGTCATGATACGTTCGACGTTCTCCACCACGACAATGGCATCATCCACCACGATTCCGACAGCTAGTACCAAAGCAAATAAAGTCAGGGTATTGATCGAGTATCCCATGAAATACAAACCCACCATGGTGCCGATCAGTGCGACCGGTACCACGATGGCGGGAATAAAGGTAGCGCGCAGATTCCCCAGAAATAAATAGATGACCAGGAACACCAGCACCATCGCTTGAGCCAGGGTCTTTACCACTTCCTGAACTGAAATCTCGACGAAGCGAGAGGTATCGTAAGGCACTAGCCACTCCACCCCTTTGGGGAAGAATTTTGCCAGTTCCGTCATCTTGGCCTTTACCAACTTGGCTGTATCCAACGCATTTGCTGACGGTGCCAGTCGGATCGCAATAGCCGAGGCCGGTTCGCCATCGATACGCGCGGCAATAGAATAATCCTGTGCGCCAAGTTCCACACGAGCCACGTCTTTGACACGCACGGTAGAGCCATCCGGATTGGCACGTACGATAATGTTGCCGAATTCTGCCGGGGTGGACAATCTGCTCTTGGTAACAATAACTGCATTTAACTGTTGCCCGGGCGCTGCAGGTAATTGCCCGAGTTCGCCTGTGGCAAGTTGGGTATTTTGTGCACGAACTGCTGCACTGACATCACCTGGTGACAAATTAAACGAATGAAGCCGATCAGGCTTCAACCATAGACGCATTGAATATTCGGTGCCGAACAGGATCGCCTCGCCTACCCCCGGAATGCGGCGAATATTCTCCAGCAGATTGGCTGCGGCATAACTTCCCAGAGCCACATTGTCTCGACTCTTGTCTGGGGAAATAAGTGCGACGAACATCAAATAATTTCGCGCCGATTTCGCCACGTTTATGCCCACGCGACGTACATCGTCCGGCAAGCGAGCTTCGGCACGCTTGACGCGATTTTGCGTCTCGACCGAAGCCACGTCCAAGTTGGTACCCGCTTCAAAAGTAAGCGTAATGGTGCCGACACCCAGCTCCGAGGACGAATCCATGTAGATCAAATGCTCGATTCCGTTTAGTTCCTGCTCTACCAGAGCAACGGCAGTTTCTTCCACTACCTGTGCCGAAGCACCGGGGTAATTGAGTGTGATTGCCAATGCAGGTGGCGCTACAGCCGGGTAGGAGGCGACAGGCAGGTTACGCAAGGCCAAAACGCCGCTCAGTATAATAATAAGGGCGATGACCCAGGCAAAAATTGGTCGATCAATGAAAAATTTTGCGAACACGTTACCCTCTATTTCTTTTCAGTCGATGCGGGTGCACTTGCAGCAGATGTATTGCCACCCGGGTTCCACTCAACCGGTTTAACCGGCGTGCCCGGACGGGCTTTCTGCAGACCGTTTACAATCACTTGGTCTCCGGGTTTCAAACCTTCCGTTATCACAAAGTCACCACCAGACATTTCGCCAGTTTGAACCGGGCGAGGTGCAACTTTACTTTCAGCATCGACGACCATGACCAACTGACCTTGCACGGTCGTTTGCACAGCACGTTGCGGAACCTTGATCGTATTGTCTGCAGTGCCTTCCGAAAAACGCACCCTAGCAAACATTCCAGGCAGTAATTCGTGTTTTGGATTCGAAAATTCAGCGCGCAATGAAACACTTCCGGTTCCCGGATCAACCGCCAGATCGGAAAAAAGAAGTTTGCCGCTTAGCGGATAAATACTGCCATCATCAAGAATCAAATCCACAGGCGCTGAGGAGTGTTTTAATTTGCCCGACTTAAATGCCTGTTGCAGGCGGACCCAGTCATCACTTGTTTGCGTGAAATTGGCGTAAATTGGATCGATCTGCTCTATTGTCGCAAGCAATGTTGCATCTCCGCGCCCGACCAGCGCACCTTCAGTTACCTGTGCATGGCCTATCCGTCCGGAAATGGGTGCCGGCACATGTGTATTTTCCAACTCGATCTGAGTCCTGGAAAGCGCCGACTCAGCTTGCTTGAGTTTGGCAGCAGCCAAATCGTAATCTTGCTGGCTAATTACCTTGGCTTCCAGAAGAGGCTTATATCTTTCAATGGTGAGGCGAGCAACACCTGCATCTGCTTTAGCCGAATCATAAGCCGCCTGATAATTGCGCGCGTCGATATGAAACAATGTTTCTCCTGCCTTTACATCACTGCCTTCCGCAAATGATCTCTTCTCGACTATCCCTTCTACGCGTGCACGCACTTGCGAAGTTCGATACGCTTCCAGGCGTCCGGGAAGATCTTGCGTCAGCACCACCGAACCAGCGGCAACTGTTACCACATCGACTTCCGGCGGCGGCGGCGCGGCACCGGCAGATGCTTGTTGTCCCCCGCCTTCTTTGCTACCGCATGCGGAAAGTGCCAGCATTGCGGCCAAGATTGCTGTCGTTGGCAAATTGCTTCCTGTTTTCATCATAAACTCCTGCTTGGATTTTCTGTCGTCTTGTACTATACCAAAATATGCGGGTATTAGTAACGCATGATTGATCCTTCTTAAATAAATGCTTGTAATATCCGCGAAAAACCATAATATGTTTCTATTATTTTTTGCATTGAATCAGATCTGACTTAAGATTCGAAAAGTCATGAACGCCATACTTGAAATATTCCCTTGGAACGATAACTTTGCTATCGGCATACCCGAGGTTGATTCCCAGCACAAAAGACTTGTTCAATTGCTAAATGGACTAGCTAGTAGTCTGGTTTTCGACTCTGACCATATCGATCTAAACAACCTATTCGATGAATTGGCAGAATATGCTGTATACCATTTTCAGACAGAGGAAAATTTATTGCATCAATTTCTTACTGACGATCCGTGGGAAATCGGCAATAAAAAATCACAAGAAAGATATATAGCTGAAGTCACCAAATTAAAAAGTG
>CAIRAO010000052.1 GCA_903876625.1 uncultured Gallionellaceae bacterium
CCAATCTATTCTCAATTAGAGAGACGGTATTTGCTACGTTGCATCCACCATGCGCAAGCCAACATCACCAGTATCAAACTCAACACCGCTGCATTACCCCACCGGACATACGGCGTAGCACCGGTATAACCTTGCACCTCGGCATTCAGCACACCCTCCAAATGTTGCGGCAACATCTTCAAAACTCGTCCGTCGCTGCCAATCACCGATGTCACGCCGGTATTAGTGGCGCGCAACATCATGCGCCCGCTTTCCAGCGCACGCATTTGAGAGATTTGATTATGTTGAATCGCCGCAGACGAATCACCATACCAGGCATCGTTGCTTGTATTCAGCAACAGGGTCGCCTGCGGCAAAGCACGAATGATCTCTTCACCGAACACATCTTCGTAACAAATATTCATGGCGATTTGCTGCCCCGCCAAATTCAATACGGGCTGATGCTCGCCACCACTGGTAAGGTCTGACATCGGAATGCTCAATACGTCATTGATGAACCAACCCAACAGCCAGCGTAATGGAATAAATTCACCAAAAGGAACCAGATGATTCTTGCGATAATGTTGACTCGGCGAAGTTCCCAGCGAATACATGCTGTTGAAGTACAAGCCCTGCTCTCTTTCAAATGCACCGATCAATATATCCCCCCCTTGCATTCGTGCATGATCACGCAGTATTGCCGAGTAACTTTCCGGTACTTCGCCACGCAAGATAGGCAATGCGGTTTCAGGCAGCACGATCAAGGGTGCATCGCTTCCCAGCGCCAATCGACGATATGTTTCCAGTGTATTAACCAACCTGTCTTCCTGAAATTTTTCGTCTTCAGCTATATTGCCTTGCAACAGAATGACTTTGACCGGCGCGCCCTCAGGTATTGTCCACGCTACCCTTTGCAACCCGGCACCTGCCAGCCAGAGAACAAACAGAATAATTGCTGCCGCCTTACCCTGCGTACTTCGCCACTCTTGTGCAAATACCACCAGCAATCCAGCGCTTATACCCATGATTAAAGAAACACCATACACGCCCAATAACGGCGCATATCCGGACAAAGGGCTGTCTGGCACTTGAGAATATCCCAGCGTCAACCACGGGAATCCCGTAAAAAGATATCCGCGAATCAACTCTATCACAACCCAAAGTGATGGTAACAGCAGACAACATTTTATCCATTTCGATACCCTCAACTTTGCCTGCGAATATCCGGCCAATGCGGGGAACAAGGATATAAAAGCAACGAACAACAGCATTGCCACTAGCGCCAATGGCACAGGCATATTGCCAAATTCATGCAGTGCAACGTACAGCCACCACACACCCGCGCCAAATAGTCCCATGCCAAACCAGAATCCCAAGCCAAAGGCAACACGGGGTTTGTCGTTCTGTTTCCACAGCCAGAACAGCAATGCGAGAGAGATGATGGGCGCGGGGAAAGCGTACCAAGGCGCGAAACCGGCCACGGCAAGAACACCTCCCAATGCAGCCAGAACAAATTGCTTTAACCCTGATATATTCACAAAATTTGCTTGAAAGTTGATTGCGCGGATTATACGGTGTAACTTCCGCGACATTCATTTATTGCTAAGTCGTTTTTATGGTGTTTCATCATTCTGCTTTACTTAATGAGATTAGCGATATGCTAATCGAATGCAAATTATTCAGCCATCTGCCTTATGCTGAAGTTGAAACTGTCTCGTCTCATTTTGGCATACTCGAAATCAAGAAAGGCGAAACCATTTTCAAAGAAGGCGATGACGGTACGTTCATGTGTATCGTTTACTCCGGCCGCGTATCGATCATTAAGTCAGATCAAAATGGCCGTGCAGTTGTCATGGCAAGCGAGGGTGCGGGACACACGCTCGGTGAAATGGCAGTGCTGGATGGCGAGCGCCGTTCAGCAAGTTGCGTGGCCGAAAACGACTGTGTATTAGTTACGCTTTCAAGAAAGGCAATGGACGAAATGCTGGAAACGCATTCGCATATCGGCGCAAAGATATTGCGCGCGATAGCCGTCAGTTTATCGCGGCGCATGCGCATGACTACTGGCAAGCTGGTCGATTACGAAGATTAGGCAGATGCTCGACTTTACCGAATACTCCAAAATCTTCCTGAGCCTGTTCGCCATCCTTGATCCGATCGGCATGATCCCGATCATCATCGCCTTCACGCTTGAACTCACGCCGCAAAAACGTGCCCGTATCGGTCGCATGGCTTCATTATCTGTTTTAGGTATTCTGCTTACCGCCTTGCTGATCGGTGAATGGGTGCTGGAATTTTTCGGAATCAGCATCCACTCATTTCGCGTCGCCGGTGGCATCCTGCTGTTGCTGATGTCTATCGCCATGCTGTTCGGCAACAAAGACAAACGCTCACCCAATGATTCAATCGATGGCGAGGCCACCTCCTCTTTCGCCATCGTACCGCTCTCCACTCCGCTACTGGCTGGACCCGGTGCGATCAGCACGATCATCTTGGACGCTCACAAAGGCCACGGCATCGGCCACTACGCCGTGTTGGGGCTGGTGATCATTTTGCTGAGCTTCATCGTGTGGCTCACTTTCCTCATCGCACCGTGGATTTCTAAACGCTTGGGGCGTATCGGCAGCGATGTGTTCTCGCGCCTGATGGGACTTATCCTCGCTTCCATCGCAGTGGAATTCATCGCGGGTGGATTGCGTGGATTGTTTCCGGCATTGGGGTGATAACAAACACCCCCTCCCTAACCCTCCCCCGGTGGGAGAGGGAATGCTCAATGAATAAAAGTGTTTAGTAAAACTGATAAATTTGCAAAACCGCGTGGCTAGATTTTATCCCCTCACACCGGGGGAGTGCATTTTATCCCCTTGTATGTTTCGTTTTACCAGATTATTGTTAAATATGTAGTTGTCTAACGCAGTCTGGTCCGGCACGGCAGTTCGATTAGCCCTCCCACCGGGGGAGGATTAAGAAGGGAGTTTAGGCTGCATAGAAACCTCACAACAACATTCCTTTCAGGAAAGTACAATATGGAAAAAATCAGGCTCTCAAAACTCATGTCCGAACAAGGTATCTGTTCGCGCCGCGAAGCGGATAGTTACATCGAAA
>CAIRAO010000053.1 GCA_903876625.1 uncultured Gallionellaceae bacterium
GTTCATTTCGCAACTTTCTTCAAATAATCACAAAATATATTACTTTTTAACAGTTCCCTGCAAAGCGTTTCGTATAGCTTCTGGCGCTTTCATAATATGCATAAAACTGTTACTGCCCATCATACTCAAGTCGGGGAAATTGATCGCAATGCGAAAGCGAGCATACAAGGCATAGACTTTGTTCCCTGATACCAGTACTTCATAAGGTAGATGCGCGGTTGATTTAATTTCACGGAAATCAATTTCCTTCATGATGAACTGATCATCCATATACTGACTCTGACCACTACCCTTCATGGCGACTCCAAACACGCTCTCTTGTTTTCCGGGAACATCGACTCGGTAAACTTTGGATACACCGTTTTTATTATCCGCAAGTTTGGTGTCCACCGCCTTAACTGCTTCTTCATAGCTGCCATATTCAGCCAAAATACTAGGTTCATCAAAATATTCCATGCCCATCATGTAATGATATTTGCGTGCTTGTTTTGCTGTCATGCCACGAGCGCCAAATTCGTCAATTTTACCCAGCACACCAGCCAGAGAGGCTGCCACTGAACTTAAGTCACCTTTCATTCGATATACATTAGACATGTAAATCGGGTTGGTATAACTAACTTGAGTCACTTTGCCCACCTGAGTAACAGAAACTCGCTGCGCTACTCCGTAGCCACCAAACTCAGAGGCCGCTGCATTCTTTTGCATTTCATCATTGGTAATGATAATGATATCTGCGTCTGGATAGGGTGCGTATTCACCCACAACAACAAAACCCGCCGCGGTTAAGTCCTTTTTCAATTGGGCAGATTTTTCAGCTACTGTCCCTTCACTTTTTGATGCCAGTACAAATGGTTTCAAGATTACATCATCAGCTTGCGCACCCAAAGCGACGAATAATAAAAGTACGGCTAAAAACAAACTCATTATTCTCATATTGCTTCTCCCTATATTTTGTAAATTAAATACTATAAAATTTACCCATCAGTTTTTTTAAACCAGAAAATTTATTTGACACATTCCACTGAAACCCTGGTTTTTGGAAAACCCTTTTCAAGAAAATACTTTTCCACAACATTTACGGTCAACTCTGCTCCGGCAATGTAGATATCTCCCGTGAGAATATGTGTGTCACCGGTCACAACAGTCTCAATCTCTTTAATCAGCATTTTTTCACGGTTGCCACTCAGTGAGTGGAGATCAAATCCTAAAACATGTTCTTCATAGTAAAAGTTATCTAACGCATCAGCCCAAGAGTGAGCAACATTAGGAAGGTAAATATGCTGCTTGCTCGAACCGAACCAGTACAGACGAATATTTTCTATTTCCAAAGAGAGCGCATGCTCGATCAAACTCTTAACTGGCGCAAATCCGTTATCGAAAACAAAAAAACACAATGGTCGAGTCGATTTTTCATGCAGAATAAATTCTCCCTGCGGGCCTTCAATCTCCACCGTGTCATTTAGTTTGAGACGTTCAAAAACATAATCCGAAAATAGGTTGCCCGTCTGCCGCTGTATATGAAATAAAACATTGCGGTCGTCACAAGGACAACTCGCAATTGAAAGTTCAGAACTAAAAGACTGCCCTACCCGCAGAGTCACCCGCTGCCCGGCTAGAAATCTTAAACGCTGTGTACGCGGCGTCTGTAGATGTAACATGAGAATATCGTCTGAAATGTGGCCGGTCATTTTGACTTTGGCTTCGATTTGCTGAAATGGAATATCCTGTACACTCCCCGCCACGGGGGCTTCAAGTACGACATCGCTGACAGCTGTGTTGCTGCACAATAAAATATAACCTTGATCTTGCTCCTCGTGGGAAATGACAAAATCATGGTGACGTGTTTTTTTTACTTCACCGGAAACTACTTTTGCTTTGCATAAACCACAATTTCCTCCGCTGCATCCATAATTGAGAGGAATGCCGGCACGCATTGCCGCCTCCAGAAGCGAGTCACGTCCGTCAACTAAAAAATCATGTTTGCTGGGTAACACGGTTACCTGTGCTGTCATCACGTGAAGCATGCTGTCTTTAATTGCCAATGGATTTACTGTTCCGGGTTCCATAGCCAACTCCACTTCATTTTCGATCCATGATTTGAGATTTTTAACTATTTCCTCACCCGATGAAAGTGCGGATTGAGTTTCTATCTCGTCAAGTTTTTTCCACAATCTCTGTAAAAGATCGTTAAATTTCTTAGCATTAATTCTCTCCTTTTAAAGATTTCAGGTCAACTATTGTTCAGCCACTGACCTGATTCAAGATTATCACGCTGGCAGGGATTTGAACCCCGCTTCACTCTCTCGCACTTTCACCGCGCGATTACTCCGTGCGATACAATGCTTTAACCAGGTTAA
>CAIRAO010000054.1 GCA_903876625.1 uncultured Gallionellaceae bacterium
GGGCTTGGTATAAATTTACGATGAAACATGTTTACTAAATTCACTGTCGCATTTTGTAGAGAGATTGGGAGCCGCATCTATATGTGAACATGCGGTTCCTTCGTCACCACAACCTACATAGCTACTTAATTAATGCCAGAAGTAGATATTGTCCAGATAGATCGTGTTCCCATTATTCCCTGCTACTGCATTTTCAATTTTCAGTTGAAAAATTGTAGTCTTATCCGGCGTTGTATATGAACTCAGTGGTATATCAATACTGTTCCAACCGCTTGATGTAGGATTGATAGTTACTGGTTGTTCACCCGCAGTTACTGAAACCAAGGATACCTTTAAACTAGCTCCCGTTGCGGACCAGACATCCAGGTGCAAATTGGTCATGCCAGCTGACACTAAGTTTATACCGCTTGTCGGTGTCAGATTAGTACCCTCATAATTTAAATTAGCATATTTCAATATCTGGTCTCCAGATACAGCAATCTGAGTCACAACCGTACTCTGCCCCCAGCCCGGAAACAGATCAAAACCTGCCCCAGACATCGTGCCATAGGTGGTACCGAATACCGAGATGACGTTGGCAGACGAAATAGCTGGCGCTGTTGGCTTGACAGTTGGGTCGACTGCCGGTGCTGGCGGCACATAAGTGACTGCAGCTGTCGGTGTATATGTCAACTGATCGAAGTACCATGTTTCACCCGTACTTACTGCAAGGAAATTGAATAATACTGACATCTTGTTATAGACAGTGCCTTCTACGTAAGGTGCTGTAGGTGGAGTAGTAGCAGACCCTGAATCAGTAATGCAGTTGAATGTGTAGGTATGCCATCCTGCCACGGATGTTTTATTCATTTCTATATTCAACGCTGAATTACCATCCTGTTCCAATTTCAGGTCAATATTCTTCCCCGATGCTGGCGCATAGATTTCCAAAGTAATGGTGGGCTGTGCTGTTGTGCAGAATTCCGCATTCGGAATGGTCAGGAAAGTTGTTCCGAAGTATTGTGCAGCGTTCGCCACCACTACCATTTCAGCGTTGCTCTGAAGCCCACCTGCCGGCTGACTTGTTACCAGAGATGATGTTGCACCATTAAAGTCGGAAGTCCCTCCCAACGCCCAACTAGAGGCTGTAGAAACTGTTCCACCTCCCGAAGGTACTGCTGGTGTTACAGCGTTTGAAGCAGTAGATGCTGCACTAGTACCCACCGAATTGGTAGCCTTAACCGTGAACGTATAACTTGTTCCATTGGTCAATCCCGTAATAGTATGAGTCAACCCCGTCGTTCCCGCATTACTGTCCGTACCGCCAGCAGGGCTTGATGTCACTGTGTATCCGGAAATAACACTGCCGCCAGTGCTTGAAGGTGCGGTGAAGCTTACTGTTGCAGATGCATTTCCTCCTATAGCCGTTCCAATAGTCGGCGCACCTGGGGCAGTTGCTGATGCTGACGCGACGAAGGTCAGATCATCAAAGTAGTAAGTGGCTGATGCCCCACCCGATTGCACTGTATTAAAGTTCGGGAAAATCGAGACCTTATTGTAGGTAAAGGTCGAGTCAAATGCAGCGGTCCCTGTGGCTTGATTTGCAAAATTAAACGTCAGAGTTTCCCATGTGTTGGCTACTGTAGTTGTGGCTTCGGTCTCCAAAGTATGAGTATTGTTAGCAGCGTCTTCCAGTTTCAAACGAATTGGAAGACCTGCACTGGGTGACCAAACGCGCATGGTCATTGTCATCGCACCTGCAGTTAACGGTATTGTTGATACTGACTGGCTTGCCCCTGTTGAGACTGTTGTGCCCGCCCAAGTCTGCGAAGCGCTGCCTGAGGAACCCTTGACGATCATGGCAACAAGGTTGGTGCCACCAGCGGGGTCGGTAACAATCGTACCTATATCACCACCAAAGTCAGTTAAAGTATAAGTTACTCCGGCTGCATCGAATGAAATTAGAGCACTTGACGTTCCAGTTGAACCTGATGAAGCTGCTGGAGTTACTGAGTTCGATGCTGCTGATTCAATACTGTTGCCCCCCGCGTTGCTCGCGTGAACGGTGAAAGTGTAGGCGGTGCCGTTCGTTAACCCCGTTACCGTAATAGGGCTCGCCGTTCCAGTTGCAGTAAGACTACCCGGTGAAGAGGTAACGGTATAACCTGAAATAGGGGTACCTCCTGCGCTAGATGGCGCAGTGAATGCGACTGTTGCTGACGCGCTACCTCCCGTTGCCGTGCCAATTGACGGCGCACCCGGAACAGCTTTGGCCGTATCAATAAGGGTTGTTAAAGCGGCAGGACTCGCAGCTGCTGCTACGGTAGTAAATGTTGTATTTCCGACTATCGAATCCACTGCACTCGAAATGCTAGCACTTACCGGTGTGGCTGTGCTTTGTGTATTTTGCACGGTCGCTATAACTGCCGCAAGATACTGCGCAATGTTATGCGCACTCTTGTTGGGAGTGGCGATATAGTCGCCAGTAACCGTAGCTTCGCTTATGCCTAGAGCAGTTGCCACACCGGCTACGCCGCTGGCTGGGTTAAGCGCAACCAAAGTTGTAAGCGGTGTCACAACAGTTGAGGTAGTTGATGTTGGCGCAGGAGCCAACATGGTGTAGCCCGCAGTAATCGTGCCATCCGTGTCGGTTGAGGATGTGCTTATTTCTGCAACCAAGTTTTTACCAGTTGTTGTTGTTCCAGAAGGAATTGAAATACTGAAGACGCCCGAGGCGGCCGTGGTTGCAAATGGTTCGGTTGTATCACATTTGCCGTTGTTATTTGAATCCAGGCACACTTTGGCGTTCGTGATGTAACCGTCTATCAAATTACCCGTGATGGTAGTGCCACCACTACTTGTGGATGAAGTTCCTCCACCGCCGCAAGCTGCCAGTAAAATCGACATGACCACGCCGAGCACAAATACTGCAAGCAACTTATGCAAATTTGGAAGCTTGTATATCGAGCTTCCACCGTCTCTATTAATCGTGTTCATTATCTTCCCCTTGGCAGTTTGCAAAAATGTTTAAAGATTCCGGTTAAAGCTATTCCCCAAAAGATATAGCTTTATCCAAATTTCCTGAAAACGCTTTCTGAAAACGCTTTCATAATTTCATGTTATTCTCGTTTTTTAATAATTGCAAGCGAATTTTTACAAACTGTTCATTTAGGAAAGTGCGGCTTTTGTGGATTGGCAAGCCCCTTTAGTAAACGAGGGCTTTTGGTTTTGTTGTTCCCGCGCAGAGTGTGTTGTTGGAGCTTTAGCTCCTTACAACCACGGCCTACACCTTGCGGGTGCAGGCGGGATCCCGGCGCTTTATTTAATAAGCCGTAGGGTTTTGACCCGCTTCGCGGCGCTTTTTTATTTGCTGGATCCCCGCCTTCGCGGGGATGACGAATAAATCTGCGTTTCCTTAACGGGCATGGCAATTGGCACCCTGAATGTTGAAAAAAAATCCCCCTCCGCTTCGCTCCACCCCCTTTTCAAAGGGGGTTATTCCCCACTTTGAAAAAGGGGGCTGGGGGGGATTTGATGTTGTTTCGTTAAAGTGTGAAAAAGCAAGCACCAAGTCGCTTGTTATAAGCCAATCTGTATTCGCAAAAACAACTTGCGCGGATGGTCGGCCAGTTGTTCGAAGCCGTATTGTTCATAGAAACCGATTGCGCCCGGTTTGGCATCGACCAAGATACCCATTCCTCCAACTTCGGAAGAGATTCTCCGTGACCTTGAAATGACGTTGGCCAGGAGCTTCCCACCCAAGCCTTTCCCTTGATGCTTCTTGTCAATCGCCAGGCGACCCAAGCGAATAACAGGAATCTTCTGAGGCAGCTTTTTGATCCACGCTGGCGGTATTTCATCTTCGCGCAACTCAGCAATACTGACGGCATAGAACCCCAATATTTCGGTGGCAATATCGGATTCGACTGCAATATAAGTTGAAGACACGCCCTTTGTTCTATGCTGTTGGGCTACGTTTGCCAGCCAATGGTTAAGTTCGTTATTCCCGCAATCAAACGCTTTTCTATCGTGGTGACCAGCTAATGGAAGAATCGCAATCATCCGTTCTCCCTTTTTCGTAGTCAGCCATCAATTTCTTGAGCTTAGTATTCATTGGTGGCGGATTTTCAATCAGTTCCAGCAAACGCAACGACTCCCGACGTGTCAGGATGACTGTGGACTCACTTTCAATGACCTTGTCCGCCTTTTCCAGCGCTGCCTGTACTACAAACTGGTTCACCGTTGCACCAACGAGATCTGCCGCCATCTGCAATTTATCCTGCACATGATCAGTGATACGCGTGGTGAGGCGTTTTCCGGTATTAGCTAGCATGGGAACCTCCGTGTTGGGCATAAATTCAATATGCCTAGTATATAACGATGGCGTCATTTTGACACCTTCTGCTTCAAAGCTTATTTTTCACAGCTAGTCGATTTGCTATTCGGCAAGCCGAAGGCGAAATTGACCAAGATCAATTTGTTCTCAAAAAATCGTAAGGCGGGCAGACTGCTTTATCGTTTGCCCACCCTTCTGAATTAAGTCGCTTGAACAGGGCGTCGGGTAGACTTTCTGACAATCAACTCGGGTGACAGAGTGAGCGGTTCTGGGGTGTTTCTGCTGATGAGTTGTATCATCGACTGTGCGGCTATTTTTCCAATTTCACCCAGACTGACTGTGGTTAGGGGCGGTAGGGTAACTGAAGACGTAGGCAGATCATCGAAGCCAACCAGTGAAATGTCTTCAGGAATACGCAACCCGCGGTTGTATAAAGCGAGTGCGGCGCCATAGGCCATCTGATCGTTGGCTGCGAAAATGGCAGAAAATTGGATGCCGGAATCGAGAAGTTTGCAGGTAGCGTTTTCACCACCCGTTTCGTTGAAGTTTCCCTGAACGCAGAGATTGGGATCATAGGCTATTGAATGCGCTTTCAGAGCTGCCCGATATCCTCTTAACCTTTCAATGGCATCAGGATGACTGGTGACGCCTTTTAAAAATGCAATACGCTTGTGTCCAGATTCGATCAGATGCTCGGTGGCTTTCTTTGCACCGGTGAAGTTATCAAAATTAAGACTAAACAACCTGTCTGAACTCAGTTTTCTACTGGTCACCACCAAGGGGGTGCGAAGGGATCGCTCTATGAGTATTTCGTCCGGCAAGCAGGCTGTTAAAATGATGATGCCATCTACGCGGCGACTTTCGAGAAAATTAATACAGCGCATTTCAATGTCCTCACTCCAACGGCTACTGACAAAGAGGGGAGCATAATTTGCCGCGACCAATACTTCTTCTATACCCAGCATAGCCTGCCCGTAATACGGACTGCCAAGTACTTGGGTAATGACGCCAATACTGTGAGTTTTCCCCCCCGCAAGGCCGCTTGCAATGGGATTTGATACGAACTTCAGTTTTTTAATTGCGGCCTGAATCGCTGTGCGTTTGATTTCACTGACTTTGGCGGTTCCATTCAAA
>CAIRAO010000055.1 GCA_903876625.1 uncultured Gallionellaceae bacterium
CTGAGTAACCAGGCCGATGTTGTGATGCACATCAGACGGATCAATCTGACGCAAATCAATATTGTCGGCATACACGCTGCCTTGTGCCGGCAAAAATAAACCGCTGAGCAAACGCAATAGTGTTGATTTGCCGCTGCCGATCCGGCCAATGACTGCCACTCTGTCACCGGGAACAAGCTCAAAATTCAATTCCTCAAGCGCGGGTAATTTTTGCATCGGATAAATAAAGCCGGCATTTTCCAAACGCAAGCTGCCATAGAAACGGTTGCGTGGCAGGTAATTCAGTTTGGGATCGCGGTCAGTTGGTTTTGCCATCAGACCATTCAACACTACTAAAGAAGCCTTGGCATGTTGATAGCGCACCGCCAACCCGACAACTTGTGCCAGCGGTGAAACGGCCCTGCCGGCAAGAATGACCACCCCGATCAGAGCACCCATCGACAGTTTACCCTCGCCAATAAGGTACGTACCCCACACGACCAGTATGACAGTATCCAACTGCTGAACGTAGCTCACCATATTCGTCGCCCACGCCGTGAGCAAACGGGTCTTCATTGAAGTCTTTGCAGACAGCGCACTATAATCTTCCCAGCGTTTCTGCATCCAGCCCTGACTGTTAGTGGCCTTAAGCGTTTCCATACCCTCGATGGATTCGATCAGCAAGCCGTGTTTCAGCGATGATTCCCGCATATTTTCTTTCATGTGGCGCGCCAGCGGTTTTTGAATACCCCAACCGATCAACACCACAATGGGAATAATGATGACTGGCACCCAGGCCAGGACACCGCCGATCATTGCGATAACGGCGACGAAGAGAAATACGAATGGCAAATCCGTCAACGCGGCAACGGTGGTAGAAGTAGCAAACTCACGCAGGGATTCAAACTCACGCAATTGATTGGCAAAGGCACCTGACGACGCGGGTTTAATTTCCAGTCTGATATCCATCGCCTGCCGGAACAGCATCGCCCCCAGCACGAGATCTGCTTTTTTACCGGCAACATCCACCAGATAACTGCGCAACTGCCTGCCCGCAAACTCAAAGGTCATGGCGAGTGCCGTGCCGATGGCGAGTGCCCATAAAGTGACGTATGCCTGGTTTGGTACCACGCGGTCATAAACGTTCATGGTAAAAAAAGTGCCCGCCAGCGTTAGCACGTTTACCAGAATTGCGGCGAGAATGACATTGGAGTAGTAACTGCGGTAGTGCCACAATGTGCCCCAGAACCAGCTTACCGGATGCGTCGACAAATGCACTCCGGCCCGTTCGTCCCTGCGCACAGGCGGCTTGATAAAGATGAAGAAACCCGCAGTTTGTTGCAGCATATCTTCAAGCGACATCTTCACCGGCATCATGGTCTCGGTGCCTTCCGGCGTTACAATCTCGACAGTTGAAGCGTCAATACGGCTCTGCAAGACACAGGCTCTCTCATCTTTCAGCAGAACGATCACCGGGAAAAGATAATCGGGAACCTCACCCAATTCGCGCTCAACCAGTGTCGCCAAAAAACCGGCCCCCTCTGCGGCATTCAGAACAACCTGTGCTGAGGAGCCCAATTGCCCTGAAGGCAACCCTTGGCGCCAGGAAGCCAGCGTGCGCTCATCGCCATAAAATTTAGCGATATAGGCAAGACATTGCAAAATATCATCGCGCGGCGGCGTGAAGCCGGTCACATAAACTTCAGGATTAGGCTCCGTATCAGGGGTAACACTTTCTTGCATTGAAAATTAATCCAAAGTTTTGTGAATAAAATTCGGGGTGATTTTACTGTAGCTCTAATCCGCCTATTTCGAGCATCTGATTATCATACCGCACAATCCGGCTTTTTTGCTAGGTTACACCTTCCGGCGAACGTAAGCTTGGAACACTTCGTGAAATAGTTATATCATCACGCGCGGACGGATAGTGCAGGGATGCCACAGGAAACTTGATGATTCCCTCAAATTTGAGATACATTCTCGGCATTTCCATCGTTGCAGACTTGTTATAAACTATTTCTCCTAACGGATTTAAGGTTGAATCCCAAACATCAAGGCCATGATATGCGCACACAATTCATTTTTCAGCTCTCAAAAAAATCATTGAAACAGGCTTCCTGTGAGTCTGCCCGGTCAATTTTCGGGATTGAAAATGTGTTGTTACCGGATATTCTGCGCAAGCCGCTCATAAAATGGCGAACCGGTTTTAAATTGAGGGGGCTTTTTTCGCAACGAATTTCGCAAAGAAACTTCACCGGCGTTTCCCGCGCCATCATGCTGTGTTTTATCGGACTTGCGCTACCTGTCAGCTCGGCCTTTGCAATCGCGTCTTCCGCGGAGGTCGTTTTGTTGATCGGCAAAGGAGAGAAGCGCGGTGCCGAGGGCGCCAATTGGACATCGGCATTTGTTCACCAACAGCTAGTGAGCGGCGATCTCGTGCGTACTTTGACCAACAGCCAGATGGCTTTGCTCATGGCTGACCGGACGCAAATCCGGATGAATCAGAATAGCCAGTTGCAGATTAAATCCGTCGTCGATTCTCCGCAGGGAATGCATTCCGTTTTTCGCCTGAATGCCGGTCGCGCCTGGAGCCAGGCACGACCGACGAAAGCGAAGGATAGTTTTTTCGGCAGTTCAAATTTTCGGATAACGATGGAAACAAAATCGGTCACCATGGGCATTCGCGGCACCGATTGGGATGTTGAAGTTGACCCGGAGGGCCGCACGCAACTGACGGTTCTCTCCGGCAAGGTTTCCATGGATAACGAGCAAGGGCATATTGACGTGGGAAGCGGTGAGGCAGCCGTTGCGGAAGTCGG
Source organism: uncultured Gallionellaceae bacterium (assembly GCA_903876625.1). Taxonomy (GTDB): domain Bacteria; phylum Pseudomonadota; class Gammaproteobacteria; order Burkholderiales; family Gallionellaceae; genus PALSA-1006. Next base: position 2,799 of record CAIRAO010000055.1, read on the forward strand.
CAAGGCACCGGTCAAACTGGTTCTGCTCAATCCGGCAAGCCGTGTGCAATGGGTATCGTCATGGAAGCCGCAACCCCGGCGCTGGGTACAAAAGCCAGATCAGCAATTGGAAGCGGCCATCCGGAATATTGAAGCGGGCGATTATGCTGTCGCTTTGCAAACGCTTAAGCCGCTCGCTGCGGCAAATGTATCTGCCGCAGTGCTGGCGGCAGATTTGCTGATTTACCAGGGTGACATTGAGGAATCGGTGGCGTTGTTACAAGCGCATGCGAAAAATGGCCACGGAGATCCGCTGGCAATCGGAATGCTGGCACGTGCCTTGGCAAGAAATGACCATC
>CAIRAO010000056.1 GCA_903876625.1 uncultured Gallionellaceae bacterium
AGCCTCTGGGATATTGACGACCACTTCAAACTTGCTGTGTTTGAACCGTAAGGGTTGTGCGAAATTAATCACACCATCTTCATAGATCGCTTTTACTTGCATGATAAATCTCCCTGGTAGTTGGCTTGTTGCCATTCAGTTAGCTTCAAACTGCCGAAATAGTTCTAAGGATGTGCCGATTAAGTCCACTCTCCCTCGGGGAGAGGGTTAGGGTGAGGGTTAACTCGTTGAATTCTTTCCCTCACCCCAGCCCTCTCCCCGAGGGAGAGGGAGCAAACCTGACTTATTCGGTGTTTCCCTAAGAAGGGTTTTCGTTTAGTGAAAATGTCGCAACAATAAAATCAAGTAGAACATGCTTCATATTAGCTTGACCATGTTCAATGATAAGTTCAGTTCGCATGATTACTCCTCTAATAGATTTACTTCATTGCCTTTGAGCGTGTATTTTTGGCCTGTGGACGCACACGTTGCCTGAGCTTCTCCGGTTACCGGCAATTCAAGTCTTTCGCCATTTTGACTCATCCAGCCAATTTGCTTGGCAGGAACACCCGCCATCAATGCATAGGGCTTTACGTCGCGGTTGATAACTGCGCCAGCACCAACGAAGGCATATTCCCCGATGCTCACGCCACATACAATAGTGCAATTAGCACCAAGTGTCGCGCCACGTTTTATAAGGGTGTTGCGATACTCATCTTTGCGAGAAACTGCGGAGCGTGGATTATATACATTAGTGAACACCATGCTGGGGCCGCAGAACACGTCGTCCTCAAGCGTAACGTTATCGTAAACAGAAACGTTGTTTTGAATCTTGACGTTGTTTCCTATTGTGACTTTATTGCCTACAAAAACGTTTTGCCCTAACGAACAACGTTCTCCGATTTTCGCCCCCCCGCAAACATGCACCCAATGCCAAATGTGAGTGCCTTCCCCAATTTGCGCGCCTTCGTCAACAATAGCTGTTGGATGAACCGTGTGGGTCATTTTAGTAATCCAAGGGTAAAGAGACGCGCTTGCCGTCGCGGGCAGAAAGGTAAATGGCGATCAAGGTCTCCAGAGAGCGCAAGCCTTCCCGCCCATCTGTCTCAGGCTCTGCTTCCCCGCGCAAAACATCAATCACGTTTTTGTAATACAACGGGTGTCCGAAGCCATAAACCGAGGTGGTTTGATAGCTGGCGCTTTTTACTAACTCGTCATCGGAATCAGCTTCGGCAAAATCCCAATGCTGAATTTCATTTACCGCCAACCCACCAACGCGGACTGTACCTTTCTCGCCGATGATGGTGATGGAGCCTTCCAGATTCTTGGGATAGGTCAGCATGGTTACGTTCATAGAGCCAAGTGCACCTGAGCGCCACTTGATGCTCACCACGCCGGTGTCTTCCACTTCTATGTTGCGCGCCAAAGTGCCGGTGTAAGCCTGTAAGCTTTCAACAGGGCCGATCAGCCAATCCACCAAATCAACATAATGGCTTGCTTGATTCATGAACGCGCCGCCGTCAAACTCCCAAGTACCGCGCCATTTGGCGCTGTCATAGTATTCTTGTGGCCGAGTCCAGAAAACGTTGATATTGACCATATAGATGCGACCAAAACGCTCTTTTTCGACGGCGCTCTTCAAGAGTTGCAAGGTTGCGTTGCGGCGATTTTGCTTCACCACAAACAATCTTACACCAGCTTCATCGCAAGCCTTGACCATGTTCACGCCATCGTGCCAGCGAGTTGCCATGGGCTTTTCAGTCATTACGTTGACTTTGAATTTAGCAATTAATTGCGCCTGCGCTGCATGGATACCGCTGGGCGTACACAGTACAACCAAATCAAGCTGTTCGTTTTGCAGCATTTCTTCGAGGTGCTGATAGCCTTTTACTCCATTTTCTTGCGTTGTTGCTGTTAATACTACTGGGTCGATGTCGCACACAGCAACTAATTCTATATGGTCAGAGTGTTTAACGATTGAGGCAAAATGATTCTTTGCAATGCGCCCACAACCCACGACAGCAACGCGAATTTTTCTATCTTTAACCTGCGTAAAGTTGTGCATAGTTTAATTCTTTCAACTAACTATAAAGTGAATATGCGAATTACAATCTAAAATTAGTAAAACCTGCCTCAGTAACAGCTTCTCGGTCATACAAAGCTTTCAAGTCGGCAAGCACGGGTTTATCTCCCTTGCAAAGCTGGCGCAGTGCAGCGGGAGTTATCTTGCGAAATTCTTGATGTCCCACAGCAACCACTAATGAATCAACACGATGAGATGAATCAACTTTACCAAGTTTTATTCCATACTCGTGCAACACTTCTTCAGTATTGGCCCATGGATCGGTAACCACAACATTGACTCCCCAATTCTCAAGTTCACGCACTAAATCAGCGATCTTGCTATTGCGTATATCCGGGCAGTTTTCTTTGAAGGTGATCCCCATAACGCCTACAGTGCTTCGCGCCACATCAATTCCGTTACGCAGCATAAGCTTGATAACACTGCGGGCTGCATACCTTGCCATGTTGTCATTAATTCGGCGACCAGCAAGAATTACCTGGGGGTGGTATCCAACTTCTTCAGCTTTGTGGGTAAGATAGTAAGGATCAACACCAATGCAATGCCCCCCAACCATACCGGGTCGGAACGGCAGAAAATTCCACTTGCTCCCAGCCGCTTCTAGTACATCCGTTGTGTCGATACCCAACCGTTCAAAAATAACAGATAGCTCGTTAACGAAAGCAATGTTCAGATCACGCTGAGAGTTTTCAATAACCTTAGCCGCTTCTGCGACTTTCATACTGATTGCGGGAAAGGTGCCTGCTGTAATAATGCTTAGGTAAAGCTCATTAACAACTTTGGCTGTCTCTGCCGTTGAGCCACTTGTGATTTTTTTTATCTTGGTCAACGTGTTGACTTTATCACCGGGATTGATGCGTTCTGGGCTGTAGCCACAATAAAAATCTTGATTAAACTTCAGGCCAGAATATTTTTCCAAAATAGGAACACAAACTTCCTCAGTGCATCCAGGGTAAACAGTTGATTCATAAATAACGATTGAGCCCGATTTTAATGCCTTGCCAACTGTTTCACTCGCTTTGATTAAGGGCGTCAAGTCGGGTCGATTTACATTATCAATTGGTGTGGGGACGGTAACGATGAAGATGCCGCACTCTGCCAAGTCGCCTTGATTGCTGCTAAAGCTCAGTTGCTTTGCGCTCAATAATTCTTCTGAGGTCACTTCTAAAGTGCTGTCTTTTCCAGACTTAAGTTCATTTATTCGTGCCTGATTAATGTCAAATCCTAGCACACTGCGGAATTTTCCAAACTCGACAGCAAGTGGCAACCCAACATAGCCAAGGCCAATTAAAGCAATTTTTTGTTGATTCATTTTAGTTTCCAATTTTTTGAAATTATACTTGGCTGAGCATATCTTGATACGAAAGATAGATGCCAGCTTTCAAAGTCATTTTGTGGTGCCAACCCAGTATGTTGATGCGAGACACATCCATCACTTTGCGCATTGTGCCATCAGGCTTGCTAGTATCGAAGCTGAGGCTACCCTTAAAACCAACGACTTCTGCCACGAGCTCTGACAGTTCGCGTATGGTCAAATCTTCGCCACAGCCTATGTTTACTAATGGCGGCTGTTCGTCGTTGAACAAGCCGTCCAATTCTTCTTCAGCTTGCTCCAGCAAAAAAATACATGCATCAGCCATATCTTCGCTATACAAAAATTCACGGCGTGGCGTACCCGTACCCCACACAATTACCTCCTTGTCTCTCCGCATTTTTGCCTCGTGCATCTTACGGATCAATGCGGGCAGAACATGGGAGTTGTTAAGATCATAGTTGTCGTTAGGGCCGTAAAGGTTCGTCGGCATGGCGGCTATGTACTTGGTACCGTACTGGCGGTTATAGGCATGGCACATTTCTATCCCGGCTATCTTAGCAATAGCGTAGGGGCGGTTGGTTGGCTCTAAAGGGCCGGTAAGTAAATATTCTTCTTTGATCGGTTGCGGACAATTTTTCGGGTAGATGCAGGAAGAGCCTAAAAATAATAGACGCTTGACATTGTTTTTCCGGGCGTGGTGGATGGTGTTAGTTTGGATGAGAAGATTGTCTTCGATAAATTCAACAGGGTAGGTGTTGTTGGCATGGATGCCGCCCACCTTGGCTGCTGCCAGAATGAAGTATTCAGGTTTCTCGGCTGCAAAAAAAGCCTGTACCGCAGTTTGGTTGCGCAGGTCTAGCTCAGAATGGGTGCGGGTGATCAGGTTGTTGTAACCGTTGGCCTGCAAACGTCGCATTAAGGCAGAGCCGACCAGTCCACGGTGGCCGGCGATGTAGATTTTTGAGTCGTGATTCATAGTCAGTAAAACTATTCGTGATAGTCCATGGCCTTGTAGCCATGTTTTTTCACTAACTCATCGCGCTCAGCGGATTTAAGGTCTTCTCGCACCATCTCGGTGACGAGCTCTTGAAAAGTTGTCTTTGGAATCCAGCCAAGTTTTACTCGCGCTTTAGTTGGGTCCCCCAGCAAAGTTTCCACTTCCGTGGGTCGGAAGTAACGCGAGTCAACTTGAACGATGCATTTTCCATTATCGATATCATAGCCCTTTTCGTCCACGCCCTTGCCTTCCCAACGCATTTGGATACCTAATTCCTTGGCCGCCGCATTGACGAAGTCGCGCACACTGTATTGCACTCCTGTGGCGATTACAAAATCTTCGGGGTGGTCTTGTTGCAACATAAGCCATTGCATTTCAACGTAGTCTTTGGCATGGCCCCAATCGCGCAAGGAATCTATGTTGCCCAAATACAGACAGTCTTGCAGGCCCAGCTTGATACGAGCCAATGCTCGGGTGATCTTGCGTGTGACGAAAGTTTCGCCACGAATTGGGCTTTCGTGGTTAAACAAAATGCCATTGCAAGCATAAATGCCGTAAGCCTCTCGGTAATTGACCGTAATCCAGTAAGCATACATTTTGGCAACAGCGTAAGGGCTACGAGGGTAAAACGGCGTGGTTTCTTTTTGCGGAATTTCTTGAACCATTCCGTAAAGTTCTGAAGTTGAGGCCTGATAGAACTTTGTCTTCTTTTCTAATCCGAGGATACGAATGGCTTCAAGGATACGCAAAGTGCCGATACCGTCTGCATTGGCAGTATATTCGGGTGTTTCAAATGAAACGGCCACATGGCTCATGGCAGCAAGGTTGTAAATCTCGTCCGGTTGAACTTGCTGGATAATGCGAATAAGATTGGTTGAATCGGTTAGATCACCATAATGCAATTTGAATTTTGCATTGTCGACATGAGGATCTTGATAAAGATGGTCGATGCGATCTGTGTTGAATAAGGACGAACGACGTTTGACGCCGTGGACAATGTAGCCTTTTTTCAGCAGTAATTCGGCCAGATAGGCTCCGTCTTGCCCAGTTATTCCTGTAATTAGTGCCACTTTATTTGTATTGCTCATTTCAATTCTTTCTTTGATAAAGGCTATCTGCCATAGTTGTCTTCATAACGTTGTATATCGTCTTCGCCCAAATACTTACCGACTTGTATTTCGACTATATGCAGTGGATCACTGCCGCGATTTTCAAGACGATGTTTTGTGCCTATCGGTATGTAAGTACTTTGATTTTTGTGAACGGTGATTACCTCTTCTCCGTTTGTAACCGTGGCAGTACCCGACACAACAACCCAATGTTCAGAGCGATGCTTGTGGCTTTGCAAACTGAGTCTGGCGCCTGGAGCGACTTCAATTCGCTTCAGCTTGAATCCTTCCGGGTCTTCTTCTAATACAGTGTAACTACCCCAAGGGCGATTTACTTTGGTGTGAAAGATGTGTTCGGTTGCGCCCTTGTCATGCAATGCATCGACTACTTCGCGCACACGTTGAGTCTGGTCGCTTTTTGAAATTAAAACTGCATCGGTTGTTTCGATGATGCATAAGTCTTCCACGCCGATGGCTGCGACTAGGCGCTTCTCTGCTCGAATAAGGCTATTTTTACAACCAACAGCAATGACATTGCCTTGCAATGCATTTCCGTTTTCATCTTTTGGGGATATCTCGTGGACTGCTTGCCAACTACCTACGTCGTTCCAACCTATGTCACACGGAATAAGTGAGACCCTATCTGACTTTTCCAAAACACCATAGTCGATAGAAATCGAAGGCATGTTGGCAAATTGCTTTTCCACTGCCGCTTGAAAAGTTGTACCAACTCGGCTTTCGGCAACAATAGCCTGCACGATTTTATAAACCTCGGGAAGGTGTTGCTTTATCTCTTCAAGAATAACCGAGGCGCGCCAGACGAACATTCCCGAGTTCCAGTAGTAACCACCTTCTTTCAAGAATTTTGCTGCCGTTTCTAAATTTGGCTTCTCTGTAAAACGTTCTACCTCACATATTTGCGGGCTATTGTGTTGAGCTTTAACCTTGATGTAGCCGAAACCGGTATCAGCATGAGTGGGCTGAATACCAAAAGTAATCAATTTCCCATTTTGTGCTGCTTGAATGGCAACTTCTAAATGTGCTCGAAACTGCACTTCATCTTTGATGACATGATCAGCCGGCAAAACTACCATGACCGGATCATCACCTTGAGCCGTAAGATAAGCAGCCGCAAGCGCAATGGCAGGTGCGGTGTTGCGGCCAATGGGTTCGTATAATGTTTTATAAGGTAATAATGCATGGTAGGCCTCACCCTTGGCGTGAGCCTCTTGCGTGACTATCAATATGTTTTCAGCCAAGATAATCGGGGACAAGCGATCAATAGTGGTTTGCAGCAGTGATTCGTCACCATCCAAGGTCAGAAATTGTTTAGGCAGATTTAGTCGCGATAGCGGCCAAAGCCTGCTACCGCTGCCACCGGCAAGAATGACTGCATGCGCCTTATTAATTGGCATTATCTTGGTTGCCTTTTTGATATCAGTAGAAGTTACGCAGGCTTGGAGTTGAGTGCGTTATGCACAAACGCAATAACAACGGATCCAAATAACCCCAACAATGTTGCCAATCCAATGATCAAAAGCTTTTTGGGAGACACGGGGTCTTCAGAAACATAAATATCATCAAGCACTTTCGTGTTGTAAGATCGTGAAAGACTTAACTGTTCCTCCAGCAACAACTTCTTTTGAGTCATATCGCGCAACTGATCTGATTTATCTTTCAATACAGTGGCCGATAAAGTGGCATCGAAAGCATTCCAGTTATGGCTTGCAAGTAGCTTCTGTTTAATTAACTCTGCGTCAGCAGTTGATTTTTGGATTTCATTAACCAGAAACTGAAGTTGTTTTTTATTTTTATCAACAGTGACTGCCAACTTTTCAGCATGCGCTTTCTGCAAAGACGCAATGGCTCCCGACATTAAAATTTTTGCCTTCTCGGGTGAAGGACCGCGTATCTTCAGCTCAATCAACTCAGCCCCTTTAACTTGATCTACCTTTAGGGTCTTAAAAAAGCTTCCCATTTCGTTCAAATCATCAGAATTAATTCCGCTATTGCTAAGGGCTCCTTTGGCAAAAGACGGCAGTGTCATGCGCGTTATCACGTTGGAAATAGCTTCAACGGGTACTTGGTCTCCGGCATGCCCAACTTCCAGTACAGCACTTGCTTCCCAAGTGGGACGCAGCACCAATGTAACCAGCAAGGTGGCAAGTATTGCTCCAACTAAAGGAAGCCCTAACAGTAATCTCTTATAACGGCGCAATACATTAAAAAGATCCAGTAAAATTAACTCTTCATTCCGATTTTCTTCGTTCATCTCAATTCCTATTTCACTGTTCCTATATTCTGAAACCAAGCCCCGGTTTTTAGTAACCCTTCTCCAAGACTGCAGGGTGGCCTCCAATTCAGTTCAATCTTAATTTTACCACTATCGACGCGAAACGAACCCAACAACCTTTCTATCTGGCTTGATTTACCAATCAAATGACCCGCTAATTTTAATAATGCTGGTGGACAAGTGAATAGACGAGCCGGACGACCCATAGCCTTACCTAATTGACGCAGCAAGTCAGGCGTAGAAATATCCTGACCGTCACTCACATGATAGGTTTGACCTGAGGCGGCCTGGTGTGTGGCGCAAACGAGTAATGCATCCACGAGGTTATCAACATAAAGCAAACTGCGCAGATTACTGACAGATGCAAATGGCAGAGGAATTCCTTTATTCAGAATTTTGAGCATTTGTAAGAAATTACCTTTTACGCCTGGACCATAAACTAGCGGGAGCCGCAAAATTACAATTTCGATTCCTGTTTTTTCGGCAGTGCGATGTAAGATCTTCTCGGCTTCGTACTTTGAAATACTATAAGGGTCTTGCGGCGCAGGGGGGGCAGCGTCAGTAAATTTATTGTCTACCGATGTGGTCTCGCCATTTACTTTGATCGAACTCACGAAGACTAGCCTTTTAACTCCGGCAAGCGCTGCTTGGATAGCTAAATTTTCTGTGCCCTGTACATTAACTTTGCGGTATTCCGCTAGCGGGTCGAGAGACTTATCGTTCATTAAATGCACTCGAGCGGCCAGGTGAATCACTATATCGACGTCTTGCAGGGCTGCAGTCCAATCGGTTGATCCATGTATTTCGCCGACCGTGACAGTTTGTATGCCTTGGGGCAGATTGCCATGTTTTCGAAGCACACCTCTCACATTGAAGCCTTGG
>CAIRAO010000057.1 GCA_903876625.1 uncultured Gallionellaceae bacterium
GCGGCATTTAATCCTGCTAACAATCCTTGTGCTGCAGCCTCTTCATAACCTGTTGTTCCGTTTATCTGTCCAGCCATGAACAAGCCTTGAATCTGTTTTGATTCAAGTGAGTTTTTTAAACTTCTAGGATCAAAGTAATCATATTCTATGGCATATCCAGGGCGTGTGATATACGCATTTTCCAAACCTTTAATTGAGTGCACTAGATCAAGCTGTACATCAAAAGGCAAACTAGTAGATATTCCATTAGGATAGACCTCATTAGTTGTTAATCCTTCTGGTTCCAAAAATATCTGGTGAGAATCCTTGTTTGCAAAACGTGATATTTTGTCTTCAATTGAAGGACAATATCTGGGTCCAACTCCTTCTATCACACCAGTAAATAATGGGGAACGATCCAATCCAGCCCTTATTATTTGATGTGTTTTATTATTAGTTTGAGTAATCCAGCACGGTAATTGTCTAGGATGTTGTTCCGCTCTTCCTAAGTAAGAAAAAACTGGTACCGGGTCATCTCCTGGTTGAGCAGTCATTGTTGAATAATCGATGCTGCGTCCATCTATTCTAGGCGGCGTACCTGTTTTCAACCTTCCAATAGGCAATCCTAATTCACGTAGATCTTTAGCCAATGCCACGGAAGGTGATTCCCCAGCACGCCCTGCTTGATAACTTGAAAGCCCTACATGCACAAGTCCAGACAAAAAAGTACCGGTTGTCAAAACTACACTTTTTGCTTTGATCTTCAAATCAAGTTGTAATTTTACTCCTTCAACTTTTTCGCCATTTACCAGTAGTTTTTCTACTGCTTGCTGGAATATCCACAGATTTTTCTGATTTTCCAACCGGTTACGAATTGCTTGCTTATACAGTGCTCTATCTGCCTGAGCTCTTGTTGCTCTAACGGCCGGGCCTTTTGATGAGTTCAATATACGAAATTGTATTCCAGCTTCATCTGTTGCCGATGCCATTCCACCACCAAGTGCATCTATTTCTTTAACCAGATGACCTTTGCCAATTCCGCCAATTGAGGGATTACATGACATTGCACCCAAAGTTTCAATATTGTGTGTGACAAGCAAAGTTGAACAACCTGCTCGTGCGCTAGCCAGTGCAGCTTCTGTGCCTGCATGTCCACCACCTATTACAATTACATCAAATTCTTTTGGGTAATTCATTCAAAGTAAACTTAATGAAAGGCGCGCATCATACATTAAAACCATTGGTGATTAAATTAACTCTAATAAATTGTTTCACGTGAAACAATTTATTATTTCCCAATGCAGAAATTACTAAATATTTCTCCCAGCAAATCGTCTGAAGTAAATGAGCCTGTGATTTTACAAAGCATTTCTTGGGCAAGCCTTAACTCCTCAGCCAATACTTCGATTCTTTCAAATTCATTAGATGCACGATTAAGATTTTGTTTGGCTTGCAAAAGAGCTTGAAGATGCCGTTCTCTTGCCATGAAAACTCCTTCTTCTCCCTGCCAATTAATCATTTGCAATATTCTACGTTTGAGCAAGTCAATTCCTTCAGCAGTTTTTGCAGAGATATATACATAATAATTGTTGTCGTGAACTTCAACTCTAGATTTCTGTTGAACAAGATCGATTTTGTTTATTACATACAATCGAGGTATATTTTCAGGGATCAAATCAAATATTTTTCTTAGTTCGTCAGAATCATTAAATTTCACGTCATTTATCACAATGACTGCATCAGCGTTAGTGATTGCTTGCTTTGTACGCTCAATTCCCATTTGCTCTACAATATCTTGTGATTTTCTAAGTCCCGCTGTATCTATGATATGTAAAGGCACACCTTCTATACTGATGCTCTGTCTTATTGCATCACGAGTTGTACCTGCTACCTCACTTACTAGAGCAATTTCTTCACCTGATAATCGGTTCAGCAAACTTGACTTTCCAACGTTCGGCTGTCCAACAAGAACAATCTGCGCTCCTTCTCGCAGGATGCTTCCTTGCTGAGCCATCCTAAATGTGATTTCAAGCTCATCTTTAATTTGATTCAGTTTTAATTCATATTGTTGCTTGTTGTTCAATTCCAATTGCTCTTCTGGAAAATCTAAAGACGCTTCTATCTGAACTCGTAATTTAATCAAATTCTCAACTAATAGATTGATAGCATTTGAAAAATCACCTTCTAATGTTCGGTTGGCACTACGTACAGCTTGCTCGCTGGTAGCATTTATCAAATCGGCAATACCTTCTGCCTGAACCAGATCTAATTTATTATTTAGAAATGCTCTTTGAGTAAACTCACCGGGATTTGCGAGTCTTATATTTTCAGATAAACATCTTTTAAGAAGTAAACTTAGCACACCGCTTCCACCATGCGCTTGTAGTTCTAATACATCCTCACCAGTATATGAATTTGGGGCAGAGAAATAGATGGCAATACCACGGTCGATTATTGTTCCATCGCTATCCTGAAATGCCGAGTACGTCGCGTGACGTGTTTCGGGTAATCTTCCCAATATTGAAATTGCTACAGATTTGAGATCTTGACCTGATATTCGAACTACACCAACACCCCCCTTACCGGGGGCTGTAGCGATTGCGGCAATTGAATCAAGATTTAATGGCAACGGATTGCCCAGTCTCTTGTTTGTGGGTGATATACCACTGTTGCGTAATCGAAAGTACGTTATTAACAACGGAGTAGAGAACTAAACCTGCCGGAAAGAAAAAGAAAACAACACTAAAAATGATTGGCATAAGTTGCATGAGCTTAGCCTGCATTGGGTCCGGCGGGGCGGGGCTTAGTTTGCTTTGAATGAACATGCTTATACCCATAATTGCAGGTAATACGTAATAGGGATCAGCAGAAGAAAGGTCAGTGATCCAGCCAAAGAATGGTGCATGCCGCAATTCGACGCTCGATAAAATAGCCCAATATAGTGAAATAAAGACGGGTATCTGTATGATCATAGGCAAGCATCCACCCAGCGGATTAATTTTTTCTGTTTTATACAGTTCCATCATTGCGCGATTGAGTTTTTCCCTATCATCGCTATATTGTTGTTTTATCTTTTCGAGTTTCGGAGCAACAATTCTCATCCTGGCCATGGAGCGGTAACTTGCCGCCGAAAGTGGGAAAAAGGCCAATTTAATTAATATGGTAAGAATGATAATTGCTGCACCCCAATTCTGTACCCAAGATTGAATTTGCGTTAGCAGCCAAAATAAAGGGGTTGCGATGATCGTTAACCATCCATAATCTACTGTGCGATCAAGACCCGGAGCGATCACATCAAGTTTAGATGTTGCGGGACCTACGTATAGCGATGCACTGATACCACCCTTTTGTCCAGGAGCTATCGTTGTAACCGGGAGAATTGCGCCAATTGAATAAAGTTTGTTACCTAACGACTTTGAATAATATTCACGATTGATTTTGTCAGCTGGCAACCATGCCGCAACAAAATAGTGTTGTAGCATTGCAACCCAGCCGTTATCAGCGTTTTTCGGATAATTGACTTTATTTTTTTCAATACTTGAAAATTCAACTTTTTGAAACTTTTCTTGTTCAGTATATATAGCAGGACCGGTATAGGTTGGCACCATTTTGGATTCACCCGTCGATGCTCCTTCATTTCGTACTAATTGATAATAAGCCGAAGTTGAAAGGGGCAAACTTCCTTTATTTTCAATTTCATAGCCAACATCAATTAAATAACTGCCACGGTGAAAAGTTAGCACTTTCGAAATAGTAGGGCTTGCAACCAACTTTACAACAATAGAGTCTTTACCATCCGTTAAATGATATTCATCAGATTCAGAAGTCAATAGGGTGTTGTGCGTTGGCAACCCTTCACCGATTAAGCCGGTTTGAGCAATATAGGTAAGATCTTCCCTCTGTTGAATCAGAACTAATGGTTTATTTTTGTCTATAGCATCTTTATGATGGAGAAGTTCAACACGCTGAATGTCACCGCCAAGTGTATTAATCTCTACTAGTAGATTATCAGTTCTAACGACTACTTTACGTCCTTGTAGACTTGTCTGCTTCTCGAGATTTTTTGCAATATCAGTCGAATGTGCATTGTTAATCGAAGGTTGCGGCAAAGACCTATTCTCAGTTGTAGTAGTTGAAATAGTTTGAAGAACAGGATGTTGATATCGTTGCCAACCGTCCCAAAGCAACAGGGCGGAAAATGAAAAAATTAGAAACAGAAATAGTCTTTGGAAATCCATTGTTAAATTGCGCCTAAAACATTTTTACATTACGGGACTGGATCATAGCCACCAGCACTCCAAGGATTACAACGTAAAATTCGTCTTGCACTCAGCCAAATTCCTCGAGCTAAACCGTATCTGATAACGGCATTTTTACAAAATACCGAACAGGACGGGGTAAATCGACAAGTAGGTGGGAACAAAGGACTAATGAGATATTGATATCCGTTTATCAAAAGTAGAAATAGGCGTGTCATACCTCTCTCATCCTCGCTTTAGCAATAATGCTAGACAAAGTACGCCTAAATTCTA
>CAIRAO010000058.1 GCA_903876625.1 uncultured Gallionellaceae bacterium
GACTTGGCATGAGTCAAATCAAGTTCAGCTTCTAATCGAGGAACATCAACCGTTTGGCCCGGATACTTGGTCGTAAGACGAATGACGATGTTCCGTAGTTCTCGGGTGTTGCCGGGAAATGAATAATTATCCCAAATTTTCTCTGCCTGATCATCCAGACGGAAATGGGCTGTTTTTGATTGAGCGGCATAAAAAGCACGGAAATGTTCGAGTAATAAAAATCTATCTCTACTTAAATTTCGCAGAGGTGGCACCTGAATAGTAAAAATACTCAGTCGATGATACAAGTCGACGCGAAATTTTCCGTTGCGCACCGATGCTTTAAGATCATGGTTAGTTGCGGCAATAATTCGGGCGCGACTTTTTCGTGCGATGGTTTCCCCCACACGCTGAAATTCTCCGTTTTCCAAAACACGCAATAATTTTGCTTGAAGTTCAAGCGGGATTTCACCGATTTCATCAAGGAATAATGTTCCTGATCCTGCTTCTTCAAAGAAGCCGATTTGTGAAGTGGTCGCGCCAGTGAATGCACCTTTGATATGGCCAAAAAAAGCCGACTCGAGCAGGTTGGGCGAAATAGCCGCACAATTGCAAACGATATACGGGGCAGAATGGTTTGAGCTGAATTTTTGTATGGTTGTAGCGACAAGTTCCTTGCCGCTACCCGACTCGCCTTGAATAAGTACCGGATAGGGAGTTGCAGCAAACAATTCAATTTGTTGGCGCATAGCCTGCATTGGCGGGCTATTTCCGATAATGCCCGGCGAAGTTTCATTCTGAATTGATCCTGGAGTTTGCTCGCCAATCTGGATATTTAGTGCATTGTATAACTGCGCTTTGATTGTTTCGGGCGAACACGGCTTGGCGACGAATTCAATTGCTCCCAAGGTGCGTGCGTGCCTGGCGTTGGCCTGGTCATCTTGTCCTGATAAGGCGATCACCTTGAGTTGGGGCGAATGAGCTAGTAATTCGGCAATTAATCGAAAACCTTCTTCTGGACGATGTGGCGTGGGCGGCAATCCCAAATCGACAAGTGCCAATTGGATTGAGGGCTGCATATCCCGGAACAGGCTTATTGCATGAGCCCGGTCTTCCGCCAAAAGGATATCGAACTCATCAGCGAGCGCTAAGCGCAAGCTGTCTCTGATGAGGGGGTCATCATCCACGATGAGTAAAGAGGGATGGGTCACGCGACTATCCAAATGTGTCTATTCTGCCAAAGTTTGATTGCGCGCAGAATAGCCCGCAATCGTTCTTTACTCAAGTATTGAAAAAATGTGTATTAGAAAAAATGGCGCAATTGCCTTTGCGCATCAAGATCTCCCGAAGCGAAAATTCGACATCGTTTACCCGCAAGCGAGCCGCTTCCCTCAGGTGCATTCTCCGCTATACAGCAAAGAAGCGATCAGCAAATGCGTCCTTTTCAGCTGCGCCAGCAAAGCTTTCACCTTGCTCATTGATAATAAACAGATATTTAAAGCGCCTGGAATTAAGCCCACAAACCCCCTCTTTTCTTTAAGTCGTTATTGCCATTCCTGAAGTATTTTAAACTTCCATAGGTAAATTGTCAGGATTGAATCGCGGTGGTTCTGAAAAAGTATCTCCAAAAATTGATGGTTGATATTAAGGGCACGGAGTATTCAAATTATTTTGAAATGTTAAAAATAATTCAGAAAATACTCTTGCTTTTGCTTTTGTCGCCTCTAGGCTGCGCAGCTTTAACTGATACAGAAAGTCGGAATCAGCATGTCATCGATTCATTTCCTGCAACGAATAACGGTGATAGAGGCAAATATCTTAACTTAACAAGTTGCAGCACATTTAACTCTACGCTTGATTCAAAATTTTCTTTAACCACTGAAAGTAGCTCCGCTTATGGCGTTTACCTGGGATACCAACTCAATAAGATTTTATCCGTTGAAGGCGGCTACACGTCCCTACTCACCGACACCATTGTGAAAGCTTCGGGTAATGCCATTGGTACAACCTCAATTTCAGGCGGAGAGGTTGCGCTGTTAATAAATTTTCCAGCATCGCCACTTCTGTCCCCCTTCATTCGGGTGGGGGCTACAAGAATGCTTGAAACCGACGTAGTCAGCGCGGCTTACGGTGGCGGCTCGACTAAAATCTCTCTTTCTGGAAATGTTTACGGAGTGGGGTTTCAATTTAACATCATGCGAGGACTTTACCTCCGCACTGGATTCAACGCCTATAACTTGAAAGACACGCCGGGCACTTATACCCCGTATTTACAAGACGTGTATGGCTCCCTGATATATAAATATTAACTTGGAAAGATGGATCCATGCTGCTTAAATTTAAATTGATCACACGTGCAATATTGGATATTAGCTTTTGCCTGCTGGCGATTTTATCCTTGAGTCTTGCCGGGTGTGGAGGTGGAAATAATAATTGGAATGGCTGGTATAACGCGGCAGGTACATGTATAGCAGCTTGTCCGATTATTTCCCCCCTCGTGCTGTCGACTACACCGGTAAATACGGCAACCGCAGTGAGTGTCTACACTGCTATCTCGGCAGTATTTAGCACTGCAATGGACCCCGTTACGCTAACTTCAGCAACATTTACCCTAAACAAGGGCGTGACGGGGACAGTGAGCTATAACGGCACTACCGCCACCTTCACTCCTTCAGTCAATTTGGCTGCTTCGACAACCTATACTGCAACCATCAATACCGCTGTAAAAGATGCCAGTGGCGTTGCAATGGCTGCGCCTTATTCGTGGACATTTACTACCGCCGCCGCCCCGGCTGCACCCTTTAACGTATTTGCCATTTCGGGAACAAATAACATGACGATCACTTGGTCTCCCGCTGCCGGTGCAAATTTTTACAATATTTACTGGGGGACAACCGCAGGTATTACAACCTCTTCTAGCAAGATTACCGGCGCAACTTCTCCCTATATACAGGCCGGACTTACCGTAGGCAATACCTACAACTACCGGATAAGTGCGGCGAATTCCGGTGGAGAAACACTTTCCAGTGAAATATTTTCATTCGTATACATGGGTGGAAGCACCTCGGGGCTTTTTGCAACAACTGGCAGCATGGGCACTGCACGATATTACCACTCTGCGACTCTGCTTCCGAACGGCAAAGTACTTGTCGCGGGTGGATGGGGAACAGCTTCGCTCGCGACTGTCGAAATTTATGATCCTGCAACAGGCCTGTTTACTGCAACCGGTAGCATGACAACCGCTAGACACGGTCATACTGCGACACTTCTTGAGAATGGCAAGGTGCTTGTCTCCGGCGGAATTTCAGGAACGACCTCTCTCGCTAGCGCTGAAATATATGATCCGGCAACAGGCCTATTTACTGCAACGGGCAACATGACAAGGGCAAGGGGATTTCACCGATCGACAATACTTCAAAATGGTAAAGTGCTTGTATCGGGGGGGAGTGGCAACGGCTTGTATTTCGCCTCTGCGGAAATATATGATCCTTCAACTGGTCTATTTGCTTCGACTGGTAACATGGTGACCGCGCGGAGCGATCATGCTGCAACATTACTGACGAATGGACAAGTACTGGTCTCGGGAGGGAATTCAGGTGCAGTCTATCTAGACGCCGCCGAAATATACGATCCTTTAACAGGGCTATTTACTGCGACTGGCAGTATGGGTTTCTCAAGGTATTTTCACCAGTCGACGCTACTTCCCAATGGCTTCGTATTGGTTTCCGGTGGATATTCGGGAACATACCCCTATCTCTCCACCGGCGAGTTGTACGATCCTTCACAAGGTCTATTTTCAGGGACTGGGAACATGACCAACGCAAGGAGTGATCATACGTCAACGCTGCTTCCAAATGGCAAAGTACTTGTCGCAGGAGGACAAGGAAATACCGGGTACACCGCTACTGCCGAATTGTACGATCAGTTAAATGGCTGGTTTAATCCGATTGGAAACATGGCAACCCCGAGGAGTGGTCACACTGCGACGTTACTTCCAAATGGCAAAGTACTTGTTATTGGAGGAAATACCGGGTCGGCAGCTACCGCTAATTCGGAATTGTTTTATTAAACAAAATAAATCGTGTTATTGGCGCAGGTGTTTTTTGTGCATTAAATTCGAAATGCGGTAAAGCAGAGTTGTGGCTGAATGAGGTGTGGTTTAGAATGCGCGCTCTTCGAACGAGCAGGAAAATTTATCTGTGCCTCAGCAACCGCTTGTAGAAATTCGCGATGTCAATTTTGCCTATGGCTCCCGCCCTATTCTGAAAGGAATCAATATGACTTTCCATAAAGGACAAGTCATTGCCATTATGGGGGGGAGTGGTTGCGGCAAGAGTACGCTATTTCGCTTGATCGGCGGGGCAATTAAGCCAACCAGAGGCGAAGTCAAAATCGACGGTCAGGTCATTCACAAACTTGATCAGCAAGCGCTTTACGCGATGCGCCGCAAAATGGGCGTATTGTTCCAATTTGGCGCGCTTTTCACTGATATGTCGGTTTACGATAACGTGGCATTTCAAATGCGCGAGCATACCGATCTGCCGGAAGAAATAATTCACGATCTGGTGATGATGAAGTTGCACACGGTCGGCTTGCGCGGCACGCATGCGTTAATGCCATCAGAGCTTTCCGGCGGGATGGCGCGACGTGTGGCGCTGGCCCGCACCATCGCGCTGGATCCGATGCTGATTCTCTATGATGAGCCCTTTACCGGACTCGATCCCATTTCGCTCACCGTGGTGGGAGACTCTATACGCCGGTTGAATAGTGCACTTGGGGCCACCTCTGTCGTGGTGACACACGATATACAGGAGTCAATGAAACTCGTTGACTACATCTATTTTATCGCCGACGGCGTAATTGCTGCTGAAGGTACACCGGATGAAATAGAAGAATCCACAACACCCTTTGTTCATCAATTTGTACATGGTGAGCGAGATGGCCCGGTACCTTTTCATTATCCGGCTGGAAACTATATGCAGGATCTGGGAGTAAGCATCTGATGGCTGTCTTGAAGAGTGTAAGAAATATCGGACATGCTGTGATTGATTCTATATGGCGAATCGGTTACGCCGCACATTTCTTTGCGCTGATATTGCTAAACTCTGGATCCAGTTTGCGGCGTTTTAGATTGACAGTGAAGGAGCTATACTTCACCGGTGTAATGTCGCTGATCATCATTCTGGTGGCAGGGTTATTCGTTGGTATTGTGCTTGGTTTGCAGGGTTATGAAATACTAAAAAGATATGGCTCTGAATCCGCGCTTGGTTCGCTTGTGGCGCTCAGTCTGTTGCGAGAATTGGGTCCGGTTCTGGCCGCTTTGCTTTTTGCTGGACGTGCCGGCTCGGCGATGACAGCAGAGATTGGCTTGATGAAAGCTTCCGAGCAGCTTGCCGCGATGGATATGATGGCGGTAAGCCCGATTGCGCGCGTGGTGGCACCGCGTTTTTGGGCCGGAGTAATTTCCATGCCGATTCTGGCGACGATATTTTCAGTCATGGGCGTGTTTGGCGGCTTTCTGGTCGGGGTCGTTTATATCGGTGTCGATGATGGTTCATTTTGGTCGCAGATGCAGGGATCAGTTGAATTTACGCATGATGTATTGAATGGTGTGTTTAAAAGCTTCGTTTTTGGTGTGGCCGTAACAGTGATCTCGGTGTTTGAGGGTTTTGATGCACCGCCCACTGCCGAGGGAGTGTCAAGGGCAACCACGCGCACCGTTGTCCAGTCATCATTGGTGATTTTGTTGTTAGACGTTGTTTTGACCGCATTTATGTTTCGGGGGAATTGACATGGAACGAACCTCTTTAGATTTGTGGGTGGGCGCATTTGTAGTGGCCGGAGTGCTCGCGTTAACATTTTTGGCCTTTAAAGTGGGCAACATGAGCACCTACAATGCTTCGGAGTCCTATAGTTTAAAGGCGAGCTTTAATAATATCGGCGGGCTCAAGACGACCGCTTCGGTGAGGAGTGCCGGGGTATTGATTGGCCGCGTAACCGAGATTAGACTTAACCCGGAACGTTACGAAGCCGAGGTTACTTTGAGCGTCGATAAACGCTATCAATTTCCAAAAGATACGGCGATTAGCATATTGACCTCCGGTTTGTTGGGCGAGCAGTACATTGGCCTGAAGCCGGGAGCGGATGATGAAATGTTGAAAAATGGCGATTCAATTAAACAGTCGCGTTCTGCATTAGTGCTGGAGGATCTGATCGGTCAGGTCGTTGCCAGCAAGGCGGAAAAAGCGAAATAAATAGCGGGGGAATTATGAAGCGATTGGCAGCAACAGTATTGGGTTTGACATTTTTAGGTTTTACCATGGTAACTCGAGCAGACACAATTAATGCGCCAGATGTCATGGTTAAGACAGCTGTGCAGGATGTGCTGGCGGTACTGAAACAGGGAAAGTCCAGTAAGAAGCAAATACAGGATTTGGTAGATACGAAGGTGTTGCCCATGTTCGATTTTACCCTGATGACAAAGCGGGCTGTTGGTCCGATTTGGAAAACTGCAACTCCTGAGCAAAAAAAGATGATGGTAGATGAGTTTCGCGATCTTTTGGTCAGGGTGTTCATCGGTAAAGCTTTTACCGGAGTTTCCGATGTTTCAGTAAAGTTTGAGCCAACCAACTTTACTGAAGGCGACGATCAGGTTACCGTGAAGACGGTCATCTCAACACCCGGAGAAACTCCCGTGGCGGTCGAGTATGACTTAAAGAAGACTTCTGCAGGTTGGAAAGTGGTCGATTTTTCTGTCGCGGGCCCAAGACTGGCTTTAGACATATACAGCAATCAATTTCGCGACCCATTGCAACAGACAGGCATCGACGGATTGATTAAATTTCTGGAAGAGAAAAATCGTGCTGCAGAGAATGCATTGGTCGCCGGGCATAAGGCTGTAGCAAAGTGAGCGAGTCGGCAGAAAATATATTGAAGTTAACCGGACCCTTGACCATGAATACCATCACGCAGATATTCGTCAAGGGACTGGAGTTGCCGGCAGGAGAATCCGTTCTGGTTGTCGACTTCGCAAGTGTTGAAGCTGTGGATTCATCTGCCGTAAGTTTGATGCTGTCATGGTTGCGCACGGCAAAAAGCAAAAATGTGAAGCTCTCATTCATTAATGTCCCGCATAACTTGCTTAGCTTGGCTAACTTGTACGGAGTAGCGGAGTCATTATCTTTGCCGGTGGATGCCTAATCAAATATAGATCTATATGCAAAAACTAGCGATTCAAGGCGGCAACCCATTACAGGGTGAAGTTCGTATCTCGGGTGCAAAAAATGCCGCACTGCCCATCATGTGTGCAAGCCTGCTTACCGCAGAAACCTTACGCTTGACCAATCTGCCTGACCTGCACGATGTGGGCACCATGCGCAAACTGTTGCAGCAAATGGGCATTACTGCAAAATCGGCAACTGGCGAAATCACCTTCAAAGGTGACAAGGTTGAAAATTGGGAAGCGCCGTATGACATGGTGAAAACCATGCGAGCAGCCATACTTGTACTGGGCCCTTTGGTAACTCGCTTCGGAGATGCTCGCGTTTCTTTGCCGGGTGGTTGCGCTATCGGTTCACGGCCTGTCGATCTGCATATAAAGGGACTGCAAGCGATGGGTGCGGAGATCTCCATTGAGCACGGTTACATCCATGCCAAAGCCAAACGACTAAAAGGCGCGCGCATCTTCTTCGATATCGTCAGCGTCACCGGGACAGAAAATCTGATGATGTCTGCAGCCCTCGCGGATGGTGTGACGGTTTTGGAAAATTCCGCACGCGAACCCGAAGTAGTCGATTTGGCGAATTGCCTGCGAGCGATGGGAGCAAAGATTTCCGGTGATGGTACTGATGCCATCACCATCACCGGTGTGGAAAAACTTCACGGTGCCCATCACCGCATCATGCCCGACCGAATTGAGAGTGGTACTTTTCTCGTGGCTGCGACCGCAACAGGGGGTAGTATCACCTTGCGCGAAACGCGCGCCGATATTTTAGAAACAGTGCTGGAAAAACTAACTGAAGCAGGTGCGAAAATCAAAGTCTCGGGCGATAGCATTCACCTCGAAATGAACGGTCGACCGAAAGCGGTGAATGTGCGTACTGCCCCTCATCCCGCATTTCCGACAGACATGCAGGCGCAATTCATGGCGCTCAATTGCATCGCCGAAGGCAGCGCGATAGTGATTGAAACGATCTTCGAAAATCGCTTCATGCATGTGCAGGAATTACGTCGACTGGGGGCGCATATTGACGTGGAAGGTAACACCTCCGTTGTACGTGGCGTCGATCATCTGGAAGGCGCAACGGTTATGGCCACAGATTTGCGCGCCTCGGCTTGTCTTGTCATTGCAGGCCTGGTTGCGCAAGGAGAAACTGTGATCGATCGTATCTACCATCTGGATCGGGGTTATGAACACATCGAAGCAAAATTATCTCAACTCGGTGCTAATATTCGGCGACTTTAATAAAACCATGTGAATGGTTGGGATGTTTTCACGTTTCACTTTTTGCTTGCGTCGCTCGCGGCGAGTCACGAGTTTCCTGCCCTTCAAATCCCCTGCCTAATTTCGATTGCAATGCAATCATTTATTTGACACGTTGCTATCAAAGATTTCATTGTGATAGGACTGATATGGCTACTAGTCTTGTAGTTAGAAATGTTGAAGAAGAAGTTGCTTTCGCACTAAAGCAACTGGCAGCTTCGCATGGAAGAAGCGCTGAAGCTGAGCATCGTGAAATTCTGAGGTCAGTCAGTCTCAAACACTCTGAAGACCACAGGTATTGACTTGTTGATTCCAATGTTTGCAAACGAGGCTGATGCCACCTCACGCGTGATCGCTTGATACACGCATTGTCTGCAGTCGTGCCACATTCGTCACATAACTTGTTGATGCTCAAAGCTAAATAATGCTCGCCTCTAATTGGCTGGAATAGGCCTGCTACGCAGACGGTGTGCCGTATGTTGTGAAACACCCACAAGACCTTTTAACATTTGAAGGCAAAAGCAGAATCCCTGCTACGACGGTTATCTCGACTTTGCTGCAACTCCACTCAGCACTCCAATTCAAACAGTTAAACCTAAGTTTTCAATACACGCTCGGTATGAACATATCCTCTGGCAAGGGATTTCTCAGATAATCCGGATTGTGAACTCGTTCAGGCAACGTAACCTCTGGCCTTTCAATTTCAGCATAGGGGATTTGGCTCAAAAAATGATGAATGCAATTGAGTCTGGCTTTTTTCTTATCCACTGCCTCAATGATTCTCCAAGGAGCATCAGAGGTATGGGTTCGATCCAGCATAATCTCTTTAGCCTTGGTATATTGTTCCCATAGTCGACGCGATTCCATATCCATTGGACTAAGCTTCCATTGTTTGAGGGGATCTTGGATGCGCATTTCAAATCGCAATTGTTGTTCTTCATCAGTAATGGAAAACCAGTATTTGATGAGGATAATGCCTGAGCGAATGAGCATTTTTTCGAATTCAGGCACGGTACGGAAAAATTCCTCGTACTCATCGTCATTGCAAAACCCCATCACCTTTTCCACCCCAGCACGGTTGTACCAGCTACGATCAAAGAGAACAATTTCACCTCCGGCTGGCAGGTGTGACACATAGCGCTGGAAATACCACTGACTGCGTTCGCGTTCACTCGGTGCAGGGAGTGCGGCTACTCGGCAAACCCGGGGATTAAGTCGTTGGGTGATTCGTTTAATTACACCCCCTTTTCCTGCGGCATCGCGACCTTCAAAAAGAACCACTACCTTGAGTTTTTTATGGACAACCCAGTCTTGAAGTTTGACAAGTTCACCTTGAAGGCGAAATAGTTCTTTAAAGTAGAAAATTCTGTCGAGATCATTTTGAGAACCAGTTTTTGTTGCCTCTACGACAAGATCATTCATCCGGTCATCGTCAATTTCCATCTCTAATTCTTCATCAAAACTATCGAGCATTTCAGCATGCGCTTTGCGTTCGTAATCGAGTTTTTCGACTGTCTTGGTAGCCTTTTTTTTGGGTGATATTGGAGTCATTGAATATTCTTTCAGACAATATGGATTATTCTAAATTGAATTTGCAGTTGAAAGGCACTTCTCGTCACATTCTGACGCAAAACCTATCCACAGGAATGCTCCTTAATGGCCGGGATTGCACAGTCGACCATCGCGAACAGCCATGTCTGCAATAACAACAATTGTGTTGAAAAACTAATTTTCGTACCCCCGAAAAAATTTCACGAATTAAAAGTGAGCAAGCAAATCGCACGTGATTGTCTTATGTAACTGGGTATGTTGACTCATGAGTAAGTTTTTCAATACCAGAGGTTGCCCCCAACATAGAAACAATAATAATCGTTTTATGAGGCTAGAATTCTTTAAAGTGGTTCAAAAAATAGTTTTTCAACACAATCACAACATTAACAGCCGTTCAGTACCGAGTTGCCAGGAGCAGTTAGCCACGCTCAGCCCACTCAGAGTCACGTATGGTAACTCAAAGAAATACAGCCGGTGAGACTCTAAAGCGAGTTGCAAGTGCTTTTACTTGCCGTGTATTCAGTTCGCGCTTGCCGTTTAGTATGGCTGATACGATGCTTTGTCCACCAAGCTCTTCAGCAAGATCGGTTTGTTTGAGACTATGTTCCTCCATCAGGTAGGCAAGCACTGCTGCCGGTACTGCATCTGGCAGCGCGTGATTTTTATTTTCATAGCTCTCAACTTCTTTGGTGACAAGATCAAGCAATGGCATTAGGCGATGAGATTCATTTGCACCAATGCGGTCAAGCAATTCATCCATCACACGCACGCGGCGTTTGTAATCTTTTTCGCTAGCAATTTGACCAAGCGGCACGAGTTTGTTCAGACCCAGCCAAGCAGATTGCACTGATGCAATATCAAGATGACGTTCAGCAACAATGTTCATTTTCGCTTACTCCTCTGACGATTCCACTGGTCGGACTCGGCATGCGTAAAAAACTCTTTGAGATACACTCGCTGATATTGGTAGTGAATGATCGTTATCAGCCGATAGTTGTTTCCCTTGATATTAAAAACCGTGTACGGGTCGGTGAAATCCGCAGTTGGTAGAACAGTACGTATTGCATGAATGTCTGTGAAATTCGTTTTCTCGAAGATTTTTCGCCAGCTTGTAAATGTGTCTGCGGCATCATTGTGACGTGCAGCATGCCTATCGAGCGTTTTCTTCTTGATGACGTTCATTGAGATAAATATAGCAATTTGCTATAGTTTTGTCAATTCGCAGCACCTATGCGTCCCAATGGGGTTGGATTAAGAATAAGTAACGCTATTCATGGAACAACAATCAGTCAAATTGCCTTTCATCAAGCCGCCGCCCGTCAACGGCAAAAAGTGTTTGCCGATATGACACATTCCGGTATTTTACCCGCGAAGGTCTCTTGTACAAAAGGTTGTCGCCATTTAGCCTCATCCATTTGAGCAACCACAACAGATAACTGAGACTCTCAAAATCTTATCAAATCAACACGAATGAAAATATTTACTCAATACCGTTTTTAACCAAAATCAACCACAGATTTTGTATACCCAAAATTTCGCAAAAGCATTTAAAAAAATCTGCAAGACGTGATAGGCGTTTTTTGCACAGAAAAATCCTAGAGTCGCGTTCCGATAGAAATACGTGTTTGATCCTCAGTGGTGAAACTCACCTTCTGATCTTTAGCTAATCGAAAAAAGATTTCCTTATAATCATCCGTAACTGACAGTGCAATGCCTGATACTAAATCGTAAACTGGAGAATTACGACCGGTTTTGTTCGACAAATCCACTGTCCACCTTTGATGATCTTCAGGCGACAATCTCCAAACTGCATGAGTGATTATCTGGCCCATTTGCAGGCGTTCATCTTTGACAGTGAAAAGCGTGAGATTCGATTTAGGCAACAGACTCGCTCCTGCGCCGTAAGTTATCGCATCATTTGGATCGAAATTTAGGTTGTAGTAATCACGGCTGTTTGCGTAGCACAAACCTAACAAAGCATAGATGTTATCTCCTAATCTGGGCATTGATTGAGCTACCTGCAAAACCATGAGTCGCCAATTGCAATGAGGGAACAATCTGCACAGCTGCGATTTGCGCAGTGTATTCGCACCCAGGTCGAGTCTGCTCGAACTCGCTGCCGCGCTGGTAGTGACCAAGCCAAATTGCATAAGGGCCATGATTCGCTCTTAGATTGAGATCAGTCGCTTCTATTTCGTGAGTGGTGACATAGTAAGAGGGTGTCAGTTTGAAATCCCATGCCTTTGGAACCGGTTCATCTGCATTAGCCTGTGTCGATGTCGAATCTGCCTAGGCACTAGATACGCCAATCAGCGTCAAAAATGGCCCCACCACGGCATTATTATTTTGATTTAAAAAATGCACTCATTACATCTACTGTCAGGCGTCATTGTTTATTAGAATCACACAGTTTTTTGCAAGGCACACCATTCTTGGTCTTATCGAGAGATGTCACTCCGCATTGCGTAAAATAAAAGTATGCCTCTTCGCAAGAGTTCATTTGCGAACAATGTGTTTTACTCCCGCAGGTTGAATCATTAAAGACGCCTACCCTCGCATGTGAAGTTTCACGTTTATTTTCTTTTTTTGGGAAATTGGATTTTGTCGATGGATGTGTTCTGCGCCATACCCAAGGTGCTATAGGGTTACGTTGTGACCACAAGCCCCGATGTGCCTGCTGAGCCTCGCTCTGCAATGCCATGTAGACGCGGCCCGGTTTGAAATGTGAATATTCCCAAGCCATACCGTGTTTTACCATCTCT
This sequence comes from uncultured Gallionellaceae bacterium, assembly GCA_903876625.1. Lineage (GTDB taxonomy): Bacteria > Pseudomonadota > Gammaproteobacteria > Burkholderiales > Gallionellaceae > PALSA-1006. Next base: position 12,775 of record CAIRAO010000058.1, read on the forward strand.
TCATTTACATTGAGCTCTCCAAGCGAGACAAGCGCCACTGTACGCCCATATTTATCCACTGCCATCGTGTCAATATGCACCTGTTTTCTTAACACCATGGATATCATGGCTTGGCGTGCGTCCATGCCGAACGCCTGATCTTTTTCCGGAGCATCAATATTCGCCAGTCGAACTTTAACTTTTGCGTTGTTATGCAACACCACCAGCGTATCTCCATCGATCACTACGATAACTTTGGCGCTGTATTCCTCGGCTGCTGCAAAGTTTGCCCAGATCAATAAAATAATCGAGGCAAATATTTTTTTCACGTCAGAACACTTTTGATGACTGCCAAACAAAGCAATGCATAGCCTGCAGCAAGAATGTCATCAAACATCACGCCAAGACCCCCATGCCAGGTGTTATCAAAATAACGAATCGGTTGTGGTTTCCAAATATCAAAAAATCTGAACAGCGAAAATGCCAGCAACTGCCAGATAAAACCTGCAGGCGTAAAAAACAGGACCAACATAAAGGCTACAATCTCGTCCCAGACGATACCCCCGTAGTCAGATACGCCCAATTCACGTCCGGTCTTGTCGCACATCCAAACACCAACAGCAAAAGCCGCAACCAGCACGATAATAAACAAAGCATCAGTTAAAATAGGCGCCAAATACCAATACAAGGGAAAGGCAACCAGTGTCCCGGCAGTGCCAGGTGAACGAGGGAATAAACCCGCGCCGAAACCAAATGAAAAAAAGTGCGCGGGATGGCTGAATACAAATTTCCAACCTGGTTGAAATTTCAATTCATTATCCAAAGTGGTCATAACCCTGTTCCTTGATCTGCATCAAACTGTCATCGGCATTGCGCAAAATACATCCGGGTTCTTTGGTGATCTTACCAATTAACGTCAATGGCAAGGCCAGCGTAACAGAAATATTTTGAATGGCGTCACGATTTGCACTCGGCGCAGTAAAACATAATTCGTAATCATCTCCACCGGCCAGCACACATCGCTGAACAATGTCTTCACCTCCCCCATCAACACGAACTCCCCGGATCGCGGTGTAATTGAGTTCTGCACCGACTTTTGAACGTTCGAGAATATGTCCAAGATCAGCAAGTAATCCATCCGAAATATCGATCGCACTGTTGGCAATGCCGCTTAACGCACGGCCCAAGGCAATGCGTGGCAGAGGCTGATGCAAACGTGCTGCGCATGTAGCAAATTTAACTTGGTTCAGCTTTATCTTACTTTGCAGATGCGCCAAAGCCAGTGCCGCTTCGCCCAATGTCCCCGACACCCAGATATCGTCACCCGCCTTGGCGCCTTCACGTCGCAATGCCTTTCCCTTAGGTACTTCACCCAAAATGGTGACGCATAAATTGAGCGGTCCGCGTGTTGTATCTCCGCCAACCAATTCGACACCGTATTGTTCCGCCAAAGAAAAAAAACCCTGACTAAATTTATCCAGCCAACTTTCTTTAACCTCCGGCAACGATAAAGCCAAAGTAGCCCACCGCGGTGTAGCGCCCATCGCCGCCAGATCAGAAAGATTGACTGCCAAAGTTTTATGTCCGAGTAACATCGGGTCAGCGTCAGGAAAGAAATGAGTACCGCTCACCAGCATATCGGTTGAAACTGCCAGTTCCATCCCATCGCTCAGTTTTAACAATGCTGCATCATCACCTACGCCCAATACTGCACCGGGTGTGGCACGAGTAAAATAGCGTTGAATGAGATCGAATTCGGACATAGGATCAGTCGTTAGTCATTTGTCGCTAGTCATTAGTTTGAAAAGGTTACCGCGGCTACACCATCTAATCACTAACGTCTAACGACTAGTAACTGTTATTTTGCCGCGACTTCAACCGGGCGCAATTCCGCAGCCAGCTTATCCAGCACGCCGTTGACGAATTTATGGCCATCACTGCCGCCAAAAGTCTTTGCCAATTCCACGCCTTCGTTGATGACGACACGATAGGGAATCTCGGGAAGGTTTGCCAGCTCGAATGCGCCCAATAACAATACCGAGAATTCTACAGGACTCAGTTCATTCAGCGCCCGGTCAAGATGGGGTGATATTTTCTCTGAAAGGGCTTCGTTCTGCTCCACAGCCCCCCTCAACAGCTGACCAAAAAATTCCACATCGTAGCGGCCAAGACTTTTTTCATCGCGTGTCGTTTTCTCTATCACAGCGATATCTGATCCCGCCATTCGCCACTGGTAAATACCCTGCAATGCCAACTCTCGTGCCCGATGACGTGCACTCTTTGCTGGCGTAACACCGAGTTTTTCACTCATGCTATTTCTTTCAATAGATTGACCATCTCGATGGCAACCAATGCAGCTTCGGCACCTTTTACGTTCATGCGCTCCTCAGCCTGCTGATCTGTATCAGTAGTAAGAATTGCATTTGCTATAGGTACTCCGGCATGCAATTGTACTTCGCTAACACCGTGTGCTGACTCGTTGGAAACAACTTCAAAATGATAAGTATCTCCTCGTATAACTGCTCCGAGTGCAATCAATGCATCAAATTTGTGCGTCTGAGCCATGTGTTGTAATACCAGCGGAATCTCCAAAGCACCGGGCACTGTCGCAAGCGTAATATCTTCATCGCGCACTCCTTGCTTGGCAAGTTGTGCACGACATGAACTCAGCAGACCTTCGCACACAGGCGCATTAAAACGACTCTGAACGATTCCGATACGCATCCCTGCTCCGTTCAGATTATTTTCGATTTCTCTCATGTTGATCCTTTACATTCATACCGCTTCATAAAATAATGTAAAACCCAAGTACATTTCTGAATCACTTCTTGGATTGACAATAACCCACAATTTCCAATCCGAAGCCTGCCATGCTGGGTATCTTGCGCGGAGTGGCAATCAGACACATTTTGCCAACATTGAGGTTACGCAAAATTTGCGCTCCAATCCCGTAACTGCGCGGGTCCCATTGCGAATGATGAGACTCCGATTTGGCAGCGGCACGTGCTAATAGACTTGCTGAAGTCTCAGCCACATGCATCAACACCAGCACACCCGCCTCCGACCGGCTGATCTTTTGCAATGCTTCGTGAACGCTGGTTGAGTTTGGATAACTTGCCTGTTCCAGAAAATCCATTACCGACAAAGGCTCGTGTACTCGAACCAGAGTTTCAGTTTGCGGTTGAATTTCACCCTTGGCCAACGCAAGATGTGTTTGCTGCGTGGTTTTATCTGTATAGGTGTACAGATCGAATTCTCCATACGCCGTTTGCACTTTTCGCTTAGAGACTAGCTCGACCAATTTTTCATTCTGGCTGCGATATTCGATCAGATCTGCGATTGTTCCGATCTTTAAGCCATGCTCTTTGGCAAAAGGAATCAAGTCAGGTAAACGTGCCATTTCACCATCGTCTTTAAGTATTTCGCAAATAACCGATGCAGGTGTGAGTCCGGCTAAATACGCCAGATCGCATCCGGCTTCGGTGTGTCCGGCGCGCACAAGTACGCCTCCCTTTTGCGCACGCAATGGAAATATATGCCCCGGCTGAACGATGTCCGTAGGTTTCGCATTTTTATCTGCCGCAACTTGAATTGTACGGGATCGGTCAGCGGCGGAGATGCCAGTAGTCACTCCTGTCGCAGCCTCAATCGACATGGTGAAGTTTGTCGCCAACGCCAGCCCATTTTCACGCACCATTAAGGGTAAATTGAGTTGTTCACAGTGAGCCTGTGTCAACGTCAGACAGATCAGTCCACGGCCATGTTTGGCCATAAAATTGATTTTTTCCGGTGTAACAAATTCAGCTGCAAATATCAGATCGCCTTCGTTTTCACGATCTTCTTCATCTACCAATACCACCATTTTTCCAGCGCGGATATCTGCAATGATTTCTTTTATTGGAGCTACATCAGTCATCTTGTTTATTCTTTCTCCGCTTACGGGAATCTCTAAAAAGTCCAATTTTCGTCGCTACGCAGCGTTGCTCACAAAAAATCACTTCTTACATATTGTACATATGCTGCGGCGTAATTTTTTGATCGCGCCTTGCCTAACTTAGAAAATTGAATTTTTAGAGGCTCCCTTGCATCATGCGCTCGACATAGCGCGCGATAAGGTCGATTTCCAAATTAACTTTTGAACCTGCCTTCAATTGGTTCAGCGTGGTAACTGCCAGAGTATGTGGAATAAGATTCACCTCGAATTCCGCTCCGGCAACGTGATTGACTGTCAGACTTACGCCGTCGATCGTGATGGAACCCTTCACCGCGATATATTTTGCCAATGCTTGCGGGGCACGCACGATCAAGCGCCAGCTTTCACCAATATCGTTAAAGGCAACTACCGCACCTACACCATCCACATGGCCGCTGACCAAGTGACCACCCAAACGATCACAAAGCCTTAATGCTTTTTCAAGATTTACTAACTTGCCTTGCTTATCCAGACCAACCGTACACTCCAAAGTCTCGCGCGAAACATCCACAGTAAAACTCTTTCCGTCGATCTTCACCACGGTCAGGCAAATGCCACTTACCGCTATACTATCTCCTAGCGAGACATCATCCATGCCGAGGTCTTCGGTACTGACACTCAATCGCAGGCCGCCTTCTCGATCCTGAGCGCTGCTTATTGTGCCAACATCAGCAATAATTCCACTAAACATAATTATCCACCCTCACTCTAGCCCTCTCCCAAAGCGAGATGGGATTGGGTAACTTTCACCACTATGCGCAAATCTTTTCCGACGTGTCTCACGTCCTGCCACTCTAAATTAATTCGCTGATCGAGTTTTTCCAACTCGCCCAATTGCGCTATTCCACGCGCAAAATCGCCCAACAATTGCGGCGCAAAATATATTACCAACTCATCCACCAGTCCCGCTTGCAACAGAGCACCATTCAAGGTGCCGCCCGCTTCAACCAACACTTCATTACATCCGATAGAAGCCAAATGACGTATCGCTGCATGCAAATCGACCTGCCCGTTTTCATCAGCCAGGACTGCGACCATAGATCCCGCTTGTTCCAAGAGGGAGATTTTGTTTGCATCTGGCGTAGCTGTAACGATCAACACCTGCCCGCCCTGAAATATCTTTGCTGAATAAGGTATGCGCAAGTGGCTATCCAGTACCACTCGCAACGGTTGCCGAGTGGTTGGAATATGACGCACCGATAGTTGAGCATCATCTTTCAGCACTGTGTCGATTCCGGTCATGACTGCACAGGATCGTGCACGCCAACCATGCACGTCACGTCGCGCCGCTTCGCCAGTGATCCATTGGCTCTCTCCGTTCGCTAATGCAGTTCGACCATCCAAACTCGCGGCGATCTTGCTGCGCACCCAGGGCATGCCTGACGTCATGCGCTTCACAAAACCGATATTGAGTGTTCTCGCTTCAGTTTCCATAAGACCGCACTCGACTTCAATCCCAACATCACGCAACTTGGCAAGCCCTTTTCCTGAAACCAGCGGATTTGGATCTTGCATGGCGACAACAACTCTTGAAATTCCTGCCGCAATAAGCGCATCAGTACAAGGTGGAGTACGACCATAATGGCTACAAGGCTCAAGCGTGACATAAGCAGTAGCACCTTTGGCTTTAGCGTCAGCCATACGCAAAGCATGCGGTTCAGCATGCGGCTCACCAGCGCGCTCGTGCCATCCCTCACCAACCGATATTCCGTCTTTAACCAATATGCAACCCACGCGCGGATTGGGTGTTGTTGTCAGCAGACCTCGTTCGGCAAGGCGTAACGCGCGTGCCATCCATTGGCTATCGAACATACTTTCTGCTGCATTCATTCCGGCTTGGACTGTCTGCGTTTCGTTGTCGGCTTGTTTACAGCGTCAATTGCCAAGGAGAAATCGCTGACATCTTGAAAACTTTTGTAGACGGAAGCAAATCGAATATAGGCAACTTTATCAAGTTTGAGTAATTCTTTCATGACCATTTCACCGATTTGGCGTGAACCGATTTCCCTATCACCTAGTGCAAAAACTTTTTGCGTCACATGATCAATAGCCACATCAACCAGCTCCGTTGGAACCGGTCGTTTGTGCAAAGCTCGGGTAAAACTGGTACGCAATTTCGACGCATCGAACTCGCTTCTCTTCCCATTTTGCTTAACCACTTGGGGCATACGAAACTCAACTCTTTCGTAAGTCGTAAAACGTTTGTCGCACGACAAGCAACGACGACGACGACGAATACTATCGCCCTCCTCATTTTCGCGGGTATCCACCACTTGGGTGTCTGCATGTTTACAGAATGGACATTTCATTTAAGTGCGATCGTTAGTAGCGTCTATTAACTATTCTCCATAAACCGGAAACTGCGTTGTCAATTTTTTCACTTCGCCAATCACGTGCGCCAATACGACTTCATCGTTTGGTGCGTCAAGCACATCAGCAATCAGGTGCGCCAATTTCTCAGTCTCCAACTCTTTGAAGCCGCGTGTAGTCATCGCGGGAGATCCAATGCGAATACCTGAAGTCACAAAAGGCTTTTCAGGATCATTGGGAATGGCGTTTTTATTCACCGTGATGTGCGCTTTACCCAGTAAAGCTTCCGCGTCTTTACCCGTCAATTTTTTGGCGCGCAAATCAACAAGGAACACATGACTATCAGTCCGTCCGGAGACGATACGCAGTCCGCGCTCTGTCAGTACTTTTGCCATCACGCGAGCATTTTCAATAACCTGCGCTTGGTATTGTTTAAACTCTTTACTCGATGCTTCCTTGAATGCAACAGCTTTAGCAGCGATAACGTGCATGAGTGGTCCGCCTTGCAATGCGGGGAAAATGGCTGAGTTCAGTGCCTTTTCGTGCACTGCTTTAGCCAGCACCAATCCTCCACGCGGGCCGCGCAAAGTTTTGTGGGTAGTAGTGGTCACAAAATCAGCAATTCCAACCGGACTCGGATAAAGCCCTGCCGCAATCAGACCGGCGTAATGAGCCATATCAACAAACAAGTAAGCGCCAACACTGTCGGCGATCGCACGGAAACGCTTCCAATCAATGACCAGCGAATAAGCCGATGCACCCGCCACGACCATTTTTGGTTTGTGTTCATTGGCCAATGCTTGTACTTGATCGTAGTCGATCTCTTCTCTCGCGTTCAAGCCATACTGGATAGCGTTATACAGTTTGCCACTGATATTCACTGAAGCACCATGAGTCAAGTGGCCACCGTGCGCCAAACTCATCCCCAGAATCGTATCTCCCGGTTTAAGCACGGAAACATAAACTGCTTGATTTGCCTGAGAGCCGGAATGCGGTTGCACATTGGCATATTCCGCACCGAACAATGCTTTCGCGCGGTCAATCGCAAGTTGTTCAGCCACATCGACGAACTCACAACCGCCATAGTAGCGCTTGCCCGGATAGCCTTCTGCATATTTATTGGTAAGCTGGCTGCCCTGCGCCTCCATCACCGCCGGACTGGTGTAATTTTCCGAAGCGATCAACTCGATATGATCTTCCTGACGTGCAGTTTCTTTTTGGATAGAGTCCCACAACTCGGGATCGACGACAGAGAGGGAATTTTTGCGCGAAAACATGACAACCTTTCAAATTTAAAGAGAAATATGGAAAGATGCCCATTTTATCACGCCCCAATGAATACTCCATAAAGTCTGGAAATCAAGAAATAGAGGCAGTTACCAAGAAAGAAACACGATTCTGGATTCGTAGCAAAGGTTGTTCAGGCTGACTTTATGAGTAACACTTTTTTTAAAGAGTGAGTAAATCAGTCATGGGTTTGGAGTATGACATTTTCATTCATGACATGAATTGCCAGGAATAGAATCAAGCAAGTGAGACCAATAAATACCTGTGTAGAACCGCCATCAAGGAAAAGGCCAGAATAAGCAGAATATACAAAATAAACCATCCCTCCCACCAAAGATATTGTTGAAAATATCCTGACGAACCGAGCTGTGCGATGGTCAATTGTTAAAGGTTTCAATTTTCACTTCCACAAGTTTCTAATTATAAAATCAAACTGTTGCATCGCCATACGGACTAATATATCAATTAAACCTTCACTCGAAAAATTTGGCAAGTTTACGATTGACAATATTAATAGCAGAGAAAAAATGAGTATTAAATCCCGCAACTCTTGAACCCTTAAAAGAGTTTACTAGGTAATTTTAAATCTGAAAATATGCCAAAAGGCCTATATATAGATCTGGAAATATGCCAAAAGGCCTATATATTTTTGGGGAATTAGCTAAAACTAAATCAAATGCTGATAAGAGAATAGACTTAACGGTAGCCTGCATGCCAGCCAGCCAAATCTTCTGCTGGCATCGGCCTTGCAATTCCGTAACCTTGGCCGATTTCACAACCCATATCGAGCAATGCCTGATAATGCTCTTTGGTTTCGATACCCTCTGCCACTGTCTGCCGACCAAATGCTTTCGCCAGGGCAATGATCCCTTGAACTATTGCCATATCACCCTTGTCCTCCATCATATCCCGAACAAATGACTGGTCTATTTTTAGAGTATCAACAGGCAAGGTACTCAGGTATGAAAGCGACGAGTTACCTCATTTAGAGAGCGCGATGATGCTGTCTACTGGATTGAAAAACAAAAGGAAGCACGTGATCGTGGAGAAGGAATTTTTCCAAAGAACCCAAAACAA
>CAIRAO010000059.1 GCA_903876625.1 uncultured Gallionellaceae bacterium
CTCCTTTTAATCCCATAGGTACACGAAGCCATTCGTATACTCCCATGAATGTTGTAAAGGCTGTGAATATTCTGGATGTTTTACTCAACGGTGCTTGATGATAGCCGCTGGTAAGATCCATAACTGCGAAATATTTGGGTTTGTTTGCACCAATTCTATGTAACATTTGTTTTATATTTGGTAAGGCCCAACCTTCACCTTCGCAGCATGAATTGAGTGAAATAAAATCAATGCAGTATCGCCATTTCTGTTTTTCTCCAGTTGGAGTTGGTTTCGGTTGCATATGTACTTGTGAGTATCTATTTGCTTCCGATTTCTGTATGACGTTTGCATCGATTAGCATTTGTGTTTGCTGTAATATTTCCTGTTGTTTAACGGGTGTTTGAGTTCGTGGACTCACTGCGTAATTACCCTTCAGTGTATTCCATTTTTGTCTGTCTATTTTTATCTCCATTGGAGGAACGTTTGCGGGTTCAGACGAGACTGTCCTGCGGAATAAGTCAGGATATTTTTCGATCAGTCGTTTGATTTCTATTTGAAGTTCAGGAGGTCCACTAATATTAGTAGGTAAGTCTCCTTTATTTTCATGGACTATTAATAAACGATCTGTATTAAGATACTCATCGATGCTATCCCATTTATCAGGTAAGCCGTAAGCGTCTTGTTCGAAATTGAGAATCTGTGAGACGTGTAACTTTTTGCCAGTTGGGATTACCGGTTTAGGTTTGACTCCACTTGGGTCGACTTTCACTGTTTCCTCTATGCTTTTGTTTAAAGAGTTAATGGAAGCCTTAGATTGCGACTCTTCAGCTATACGCATTACTTTTTTAGGTTTGGCTGAGGTAGAGTGTCCGGAGTCGTCCACGTCAGATCTCGTAGTTTTGTTATTTTTGAGGTCTAATAAAATATCCAGTAATATTTTATTATTGTCAATATCGTCGTTACCTATGACGACGTCATAGGGTAATCCGTCGATAACCCAAAAGTTTAATGTAACACTGACTAAAGTTTTATTCAGATTATTTACATTTTCAAAAATGATAGGTATATTAAAATACGTATCTATATATTTACAATCACCAAAACAACTACACACTTGCTTAATTTGTAATTCGCACTTGACACCTTGACTAGTAAGCCAATTCGCTGTCTTTGTATTAATATAACTCCCGCTCTCTCCTCCTGTGTCCAGAAGTACTTGAACGTGTAATGCTTTTTTATTCTGTTTAAAAGAAGCATGTATAAGTTTATTAATTTTATTTGTGTTAGTTTGTTTTGTTACTGTACATATATTACACAATTGACGAGTAGTTATTACATTGTTAGTTAACTTACTTTGTTTATTATGTTTATGCTTGTATAATGACTTTTTCTTGTAAGTAGACTTATCTTGTTGACGAATTTCTTGGTTTCGTTCAACTAGTTCATTATTATTCTTCTTCAAGTTGGATTGAAGGGAATCTCTTCCGTTGGTTTTATAAAATTCTCCAATAGGGGAATTTGGCCAGGGTTTTCCTGATGTATTAAAATCGGGATGTTTTTTGAAGTGACAATCTTCTATACCGTTTGCGTGCCGTTTCCCGCATCCTTCACATTGACCAATGGTAGGATTGGGTTTATTTTTACTCTTGTTAGTATTATTCCCATTGTTGGTATTATTCCCGAGTTTATTTGGGTTGGCAAATTTTTTATTTTGGGGGTTGCTATCGACTAAATTGTCTGTCATATCTTGCTTTGAAGGTAACAGATAATTGTGCTTTTTAGCCCATAAAAAATATTGTTGTTCCGTTTTTAAAGCAGCTTTTAGTAACTGAAATAATTGGATGAATGTTACTCCTCCTGCACTGGTATATTCTGTAGTTCGTTGAACTGTTTCGACTGCGTCTCGGAAGAACTTCTCACAGTATCTTGGAGTTGCAGTTTTAACTAAGTGCATTAGGTATTCGTCCTGAAATTTCTTTCTAACCTTTGATGGTTGTAAGGTTTTTGCTGATTTAATATCAGGTACTTGACTTTGAGCAGTGAAGAATTCATGTTTAAATTTTACTATTTTGTGATGTTCAATACTAGTTAATGGGGTTAGTACATGTGTATGTAACGTTGAAGTAGTAGTAGTTACGTGTAAATTATTTGGTAAACTACTAACGTTTTCAGCTGGAACTTTAGGTTTATTAGCCTCTAATTTATTCTCA
>CAIRAO010000060.1 GCA_903876625.1 uncultured Gallionellaceae bacterium
GCTGATATAAAAATTGATTTAAAAATTATCAATTTCAGCAATTCACCCCCCAGCAACTATTACAAGTAGAATTATATCAGAGGCTCATTCCGGCGGCCTTTTGAATGGTTAGCCATTCCTGGAAGATTCAGCAGGTTGTGGAGCAGAGGATTATGCGAAAAAAATTTACCTCGATACGTCGAGGCGCTGTTGAAATTAGAAAATCCGGTCACCAGTGGCAAGGTTGGCTCGATCCTTATCACCTGCTCCTCACTCTGAGTTGGCCTCGCTTTTTCGGGCTACTCACCGGGTTTTTCCTTGCGGTCAATTTGCTGTTCGCCACGGCATACTGGCTTGTACCAGGAAGCGTCTCACATGCGCATCAAGATTCGTTTCTCGATTTGCTATTTTTCAGTATCGAAACAATCGCCACAGTAGGATATGGGGAAATGGTACCGGGAACACTGGCCGGTCATCTGATTTCTTCGTTGGAGATTTTAATCGGGTTAATGAGCCTTGCTGTAGTCACTGGCCTTGTATTTGCACGGTTCTCCAAGCCGACTGCCCGAGTGTTATTCAGCAGCAAGCTAGTGACAAGAGACTTCGACGGGAAACGGGTGCTGATGTTGAGGGTCGCGAACGAGCGTCACAACCGGATGGTCGAGCCAACTGCAAATCTTGGGCTGGTTCGTCTTGAAAAAACCGCGGAGGGCGAACCGTATTTCCGCATCCATGATTTGATTCTGCAAGGGGCTCGCAATCCGATGTTCGCTCTGACTTGGACGCTTGTCCATCGGATTGACGAGACCAGCCCTCTCTACGGCTGGACCAAGGCTGAGTTGGAGGCTGCGCGCAGCCGGATAACCGTTTCCATCTTCGGTCACGATGAAACCATCGCCGCCTCAGTGTATGCGCTTCACGAATACTCGGCGGAGCAAATTTATTTCGATCATCAGTTTGTCGATATTATTTCCGAAGGAGAAAACGGGATGAGGATCATCGATCTTACACACTTTCATGACATTGTTCCTACCAAGATGTCGGGAGTTAAAATTCAGGCTTGAAATTCTCAATATAAACTGACTCATTGGAACTGTTGAAAGGGAGTTGTTATGGGTGCGTTTGATTGACGGAAGCAAGACATGCCAAATAATAGACGTATATCCTTTAACCCACTTGCCTTAGCTGGTTAAGGTTCAGTATTAATTTTAAGGAGGTATTCCAATGATTTTTGGACTCAGGACTGTAATTTATCCGGTCAATGATTTATCCAAAGCCAAAGTTTGGTATTCAAAAGTTCTAAATGCGAATCCCTATTTTGATCAACCTTTCTATGTTGGATTTCAGGTGGGAGGATTTGAGCTTGGTTTGTTACCCCAAGGAGAATCTTCAATCAATGGCTCACAAGCAATGTGGGGAGTAGTAAATGCTGATATTGAATATAAACGCTTATTAGAACTAGGCGCACAATCAATTCAAGAAGTAACTAATGTCGGTGAAGGCATAAAAGTTTCCTCGCTTAAAGACCCTTTTGGAAATCGATTTGGAATAATTGAAAATCCCAACTTTAACCCAAAAGAAATTCGCTAGCATATAAGCTTGCCCCGCAATTCTAAGATGAAGATTACCCTGATTTCGTTGAATGCGGTGTCGGGCTTCGCCCAACTGGCTCAGTTCGGTATTCTTTACCCGCTGGCTGCGCTGTGGCTGAATGCACATGGCATGCCAACTTGGCAGGTTGGCTTGGTCGGTTCTTCGGTTTGGCTAGGCATGTTTGCCGGCAATTTGTTTGCACCGGGGTTACTTAAGCGCTGGGGTCCCGCTACACTCGCCGGTACAGGTTGTGTCGGTACAATCGTGCTGGGTGTAGCCATGCCGCAACTGTCAGCGAATTTGCTCGTACTTTGGGTGCTTGCATCTGCGCTGCTGGGCGTGTGTGTTGGTTTGCGATGGATCGGTGTCGAAAGCTGGCTCTACGCCATTGTCGATAGTACCCAACGAGGACGATTGATCGGTCTGCACGAAACGGTGATTTACTTAGCGCAAGGACTGGGTCCATCCGTGATCGCGATTCTGGGAGTAAGCAGCCAACTCAGCTTCTACGCAGGCGCATTGGCAGCACTCGCCGCAGCACTTGCCTTGCCCATGGCACGCATTCCAATGCCAAAATCACCCAACGCTGCTTCGATGGAACCTCAGTCGGTGCTGTTCGGACTCTGGCGCCATGCCCGCCATGCTTTAGGAGTGCAGCTTGGGTTGCTGGCGGGGGTGCTCGACGGCATTCTCTTCGGCATGTTGGCAATATATTTCGTACGTGGCGGCATGAATCCTGAGCAAGCTGCCTTTATGATGACCATATTTGGACTGGGCGGACTGTTGTCTCAAATTCCATTGGGCTGGTGGTCAGATCGCAACGGCGTTCGATCAGCCACCAAATTGGTTGCTATGTCAGGACTACTGGGGGTGCTGATGCTACTAACTGGCAATATCATGATGGCATGGTTCGCGGCATTCCTTCTTGGCAGTATCGCGGCCTGCGGGCTAACGGTATCAATCATTGCCACCACCCACCAAGCAACAGAGCTTGGCACCGACATGGGATTGGCGATTGCCGAAGTATCAATCGCTTTCACTTTGGGCAGTTGTGTTGGTCCGGTGCTGGCCGGGGCTTTGATGGACGCTACTGGGTTGATATCCTTACCACTACTCACCGCGATTGCAAGTGTGGGGTTGATGTGGGTTGCGTATAAAAATAATAAATAACTTCATACACAACAAACACAGTGTTACAAAATCAATCTAGTGGGTTTCGATGTATGGAGGTACGCTTTGATGCGAAAATGGACCGTTGTCAGCATCACGAATGACTACTAACGGGCAGGGTATATTGATGGGCGATCGTGCCTTTTGGATTACCTGCTGCAGGAAGAGGACATGAAATATAAGTGGCAGCTAACGATTGCGTAACGGACAGATATGTTCATGAGTACAATCCGGCAGGGGACGGCCATTTTGGGACCTTCGCGTAAGGCGGCTTGATGGCAGTCAATTTATTTGGGATATATCAAAATTTTCTATGCAGTTGGGGATTGCAGAGCAAGTAATAGCGTAGTGAAATTTCGAGTAAGCATTTCAGTTTTATTTTTTTCTGCCGATACGCTATGATGTATGAGTTGGGGACAGAAGAAGTTATCAAAAAAACTAATAAAGTGATAGCAAGTATGAAAAAGATTTTTCTTGTAGACGATTCCACAACCATCCTGCTCAGCATGAGTGCAATCTTGTCCAAGGCAGGGTATGAAACTGACCAGGCCGCCAGTGCCGATGAAGGTTTGAACAAGCTCAAAGGCGGATTGAAGCCCGATCTGCTCATCACCGATCTCAACATGCCGGGCATGAACGGTATCGAATTTATCAAGGAAGTTCGCAAACTACCGAATCACCGATTCATGCCCATCCTGTTTCTCACGACCGAGTCACAACAGTCAAAGCGCGATGAAGCCAAAGCTGCGGGAGCATCCGGCTGGCTGGTTAAGCCGGTCAATGCGGAACAGCTTATCGCCACGATCAAGCTGGTCGTAAAATAACAGCAACTGCAAACTCTCCATGGCACTCGATGCTTCCAAAATCAGAAAACGCCAGCTAGTTGTTGCGAGTGTGACTGCAATTGGCTCCGGTTTGGGGGTTTTTTTGTTGCATGTCCCTTTCCACAACTGGTTGCACTCAGCGGTAGGAGAGGCTGACATTGCTGCCGATTCTGTGGGCGCCGTAGCCATAGTCATCATTAGCTTTCTGATCAACAACATGGTATCCAAGGTCATGTTCAAGGATGCTTCCTTGGGTATGGAAGTTGCCAAAAACGAGCTAAAACTAAAATTGTCCGGTCAAGAGAACATCATAAACAGTGCTGCAAGTGACTTGGGCGACTTGCCTGTTCTCACCAAGTTGCTCAATGAGCATCTGCATTCCATCACGGTTGAGACTGAACGCTCTGCCTACAGCATCATGCAACGCCTCCAGGCCGTCGATGGCGTCATCAGCGAACTAATGACCACCGTCACTAACAGCACGAAGGAAAGCGAGTTTATGTACGATGCGGGCACGAAGAATATAAACTCCAACGTCAGCCTGATAGAGAATCTTAACAAATATATTCAGGATCGCTACGACGAAACGAAATCCGACCGTGAAAGCATCAATGTCGTCGCTCAGCAGGCAAAATCCCTGTCCTCCCTGGTCGATCTCATCAAGGAAATTTCTTCTCAAACCAATCTGCTTGCACTTAATGCGGCTATTGAGGCGGCACGAGCCGGCGAGGTCGGGCGTGGCTTCGCAGTGGTGGCGGACGAAGTGCGCAAGCTGTCAGGTGAAACAGACATCGCAGTTTCGAAGATACAACAAGGCATCAGTAATGTGACCAAAACCATTGAAGAGCAGTTTAAAGACAAACTTGCAAACACTACCCTCGATGATCAGAAAACCATGCTGGAGAATTTCACCAAACACTTGGACAACATGGGCACTAATTACAAACGATTGATGCAACGCGACGAAGAATTGCTGACTGAACTCAACAGTACCAGCCATACTCTGGCTTCGATGTTCATGGAAGTTCTGGCGAGCATCCAGTTTCAGGATGTGACAAGGCAGCAGATCGAACAGGTTCAGAACGCACTTAATCGTCTGGACGCTCATGTTGCGCAACTGGTGGAGATGATGCGCAACAAGGACTTCACCAATGCGCCTTCCATCAAGGAACACATTGTCAAGATGTACGAGGGTTATGTGATGGAAACCCAGCGTGATGCACATAATTCTGCACTAGGTGGAATGAAAACGAGTAGCGCAGTCGGAGCACCACAGAAGATTGAATTATTCTAGTGCAGAATCATTATTTAAAAAGACAATAGTTTGAAGCCGGGACCTACACAATGCGAAAGGTAAAACTGGGCAGAAGTAACTTGGTCATTTCCGAGGACATGACCATCTACAATGCTGCAACGCAAAAAGAGCAGTTGCTGAAAGCGTTGGCTGACTGTCAGGAACTGGACCTGGATTTACTCAAAGTCAGCGAGATGGATACCGCGGGATTTCAGATTTTACTGTTGACTAAGCGCGAAGCTCTCAAGGCCAAGAAGACCATGCGCCTGACTGCGCACAGCACTGCTGTGACCGAATTTTTGGATTTGTTCAATATGGCCAGCTATTTCGGCGATCCGATTTGGTTGGACGTATAGATGTGACAAGGGCGATTCGGCGCACTGGTTCGCGCTACCCAGTCGGTCCGCTGAAAGCTGAAAGATAATCAGGAGGCAACATGGATGCGATCCAACAAGCATTTGTGATCGAAAGCAGGGAATTGCTGCAGATGATGGAAGACAATCTGCTGCAGATGGAAAGCAGCGGCGGTGACGCGGAAACGATCAATGCCATCTTCCGTGCTGCCCACACCATTAAAGGTGGCGCAGGCGTTATCGAATGCAATTTCATCGTCGAATTTACCCACGTTCTGGAAAACGTACTGGACGAAATGCGCTCAGGCAGCATCACCCCTGACCGCGGATTGATCGAAGTGTTACTCGCCAGTTCTGATCACTTGACAACCTTGATGGGCTGCGTGGAGAACGAGGCCGAACCCGATGCCGAGGTCAACAAGACCAGCGATTCGTTGCGTGTTCAGCTGAAACAATATCTGGGCAAACCTGTTGCCGCAAGCAAAGAAGTCGTGTTGAACGAACCGACCGTACAATCCAGCGGCGGCGGTGAAATGGAGACCGACAACTGGCATATCTCACTGCGTTTCGGAAAAGACGTATTGCGCAAGGGAATGGACCCTGCCTCCTTCCTCCGCTACCTGATGGAACTGGGCAAGATTATCAGCCTGACCACCTTGCCGGACGCGATACCGAATGCGGATGAAATGGATCCTGAATCGTGTTATCTGGGTTTCGAAATCTCATACCAGTCCGATGCCGACAAGGCCAAAATTGAAAGCGTATTCGACTTTGTGCGTGACGACTGTGTGGTCCATATCTGGCCACCTCACAGCAAACTGGCCGATTTCATCCGTTCCATCGAAAGTCTCCCCGAAGATACCTTGCGTCTGGGAGAGATACTTATCAAATGCGGAGCATTAACCCAGCAGGAATTGGATCAGGCATTGAACACGCAAGCTGAAAGCAAAGAAATCACAGCTCCTGTCTCCCAGATTGGGGACGTGCTGGTCAATCAGGGTGCAGTCACCAAGGATGTGGTGGATGCCGCTGTGATCAAACAAAGTAAAGTCGCTGAAAAGAAGACGTTGGAATCACAACTCATCCGTGTGCAGGCCTCGAAACTGGATCAACTCATCGATCTGGTCGGGGAAATGGTCATTGCCTGTGCCGGCGCCAATATGCTGGCACACAAAAGCGGAGAGACCGCACTAGTGGAGTCCACTTCAGTTATCACCATGCTAGTTGAACAGATACGCGACAGCGCTCTGCAATTAAGAATGGTACAGATCGGCGAGACGTTCACCCGTTTCCAGCGCGTGGTGCGTGATACCAGCCACGATCTGGGCAAGGATATCGATCTTGTTATCAGTGGCAGCGAAGCCGAGCTGGACAAATCCGTGGTAGAAAAACTGGGTGATCCGCTCATGCATCTGGTACGCAATGCGCTGGATCACGGGATCGAATCCCCAGAAATCCGTGCTGCCAAAGGAAAACCGGCGAAGGGTACGCTCAGACTCAATGCCTACCATGAGTCCGGCAGCATCGCCATCGAGATCATCGACGATGGTGCCGGCATGAACCGGGAAAAGATCATCAACAAGGCGCGTGAACGCGAACTGATCGGGGCCAATCAGACGCTCACCGATAATGAGATCTTCGGGCTGATCTTCGAGCCCGGATTCTCAACGGCAGACAAGGTGACCAACATCTCCGGGCGCGGTGTTGGCCTCGATGTGGTCAAGCGAAATATCACAGCCCTGAGAGGTAGCGTCGAAGTGGAAAGCAAAGAGGGCGAGGGTTCCACCTTCCGCATTCGCTTGCCGCTGACTTTGGCTATTATTGATGGTTTCCTGGTCGGGGTGGGCAATTCCTCTTACGTCATCCCGTTGAGCACGGTAGTGGAATGCATCGAACTGTCTGAAGAGGAACGTGCTAATTCGCTTAACCGTCAATACATCAATCTGCGTGGCGAAGTGCTGCCTTTCGTGAGACTGCGCGAACAGTTCGAGGTCACCGAACCCGGCGGAAAACGAGAGAACATCGTAGTGGTTCGATTTGCCACTCAGAAGGTCGGTCTGGTGGTGGACGAACTCATGGGCGAATTTCAGACTGTGATCAAACCGCTTGGCAGCATTTTCAAACATATCAAAGGAATCGGCGGTTCCACCATTTTGGGATCGGGCGAGGTGGCATTGATCCTGGACGTTCAGTCCTTGGTAGCCCTGGCTACCGTGCAGCAGAACCGGTTGCAATCAACTGAAATGGAAAAGGTAAGAATGTAATTCAATTGTTAAGTTAAGGAGGTGTGTGATGTTCAAGAACATGAAAATTGGTGTACGTCTGGGAGGTGGGTTTGGTCTGGTACTCGTTCTTTTAACCATCATTGCGACCATTTCCATTTTGCGCATCAGCGAACTCAACGCCGATATCGAGAGAGTGGTCGGGGATGCAATTCCCAAGACCGTGATGGCCAACAATCTTATCGGCAATGCCAATGACGTGTCGCAGGCTTTAAGAAACCTGATCTTGGCACGCGACAAAAAGGAAGAGGCGGCGGAGACGGAGCAAATTGCCAAGTCGCGCAAGTCCAACACTGAAATCTACGAAAAGCTGACACCCTTGGTCGTAAGCGAAAAGGGCAAGGCACTGCTGGCGAAGGTTCTTGATGACAGGAAAAAATTTAACGAAGCAGCGGACAAGCTCTTGGCGCTGGCCTCCAGTTCGTCCGCGCAGCACGACACAAAAAAGGCCACCGAATTTTTGTTTGCCGAGTTTATGAAAATCAACGACGAATATAATGCGACCCTCAACGCATTTTCTGAGCAACAGGACGAGTTAGCAAATGAACAAGGAAAAATCGCCGCCGACACGGCAGCTTCTGCCAAAACACTCGTACTAATCATGGGATTTGCGGCGCTCGTCATTGGTGTCCTGTTCGCGTGGTGGATCACGCGCAGCATCACCCGCCCGATTTCCGAAGCGGTGGAGGTGGCCAACAACCTGTCCGAGGGTAATCTGAACGTCAAGATTGTGGTGAATTCAAGAGACGAAACCGGCATGTTGCTGCAAGCCATGCAAAACATGGTAGGCAAACTTTCCGAGATCATCACTGCTGTTAGGTCGAGTGCTGACTCATTGGCGAGTGCCTCGGAAGAGATCAGTGCCACGGCACAATCGTTGTCACAGGCATCGAGCGAACAAGCGGCTAGTGTGGAAGAGACCTCCGCTTCCATCGAACAGATGACGGCCTCCATTAACCAGAATACCGAGAACGCCAAGGTGACCGACAGCATGGCGGGCAAGGCTGCGAAAGAAGCTACCGAAGGCGGGCAGGCTGTCAGCAGCACGGTAGAAGCAATGAAGAAGATCGCCGGCAAGATTGGCATTGTGGACGACATCGCTTATCAGACCAATCTGCTAGCCTTGAATGCGGCCATCGAAGCGGCACGCGCGGGAGAACACGGAAAAGGTTTTGCCGTAGTTGCTGCCGAAGTACGCAAACTGGCCGAACGCAGCCAAGTGGCGGCACAAGAGATTGGCGAACTTGCCAGCAGCAGTGTGGGTCTGGCCGAAAAGGCCGGCAAACTGCTCGACGAGATCGTCCCTTCTATCAACAAGACCTCCGATCTGGTGCAGGAGATCGCATCTGCATCATCGGAGCAATCAAGCGGTGTTGGCCAGATAAACGGCGCGATGGGACAACTCAACCAGACCACGCAACAGAATGCCTCAGCTTCGGAAGAGTTGGCCGCCACCTCGGAAGAGATGAGCAGCCAGACCGAACAGCTACAGAACGTGATGTCCTTCTTCAAGTTGGACAATGCAGATGCTCCGGGGGTAACCTCAGTGCGCCACAACGCGGGCCAGAGTCGCGGGCAAGGGAGCAAACCGGCCAAAACCGCCTTCAAACTTTCAGCGGGCAAACCTGCCGCCACAGAGCCCAATGAACGGGACTTCGAACGCTTCTGAGGGAGACGACCATGAACCAGACTAATAATCTGCCGGTCGTCGCAGGACAAGTGACTGCCGGTGAAGAACAGCAATACCTCACTTTCTTGTTGGGTGGCGACATGTTCGCCATCGCCATCCTTAACATCAAAGAAATTATCGAGTACGGCAATCTTACTGAAGTCCCCATGATGCCGAGCTTTATTCGAGGAGTCATCAATTTACGTGGCAGTGTAGTGCCGGTGGTGGATCTTTCCGCACGCTTTGGCCGCAAAAGAACCGAAATATCGCGGCGCACCTGCATCGTTATCATCGAGGTCGATGGGGGTGACGATTCAAAACTGGACATTGGCGTGATGGTAGACAGTGTTTCAGAAGTGTTGGAAATACCACGCAGCGAGATCGAACCGCCGCCCGCGTTTGGTGCCAAAATCAGAGTGGACTTCATTCAGGGCATGGGCAAGGTGGCGGGTAAGTTCGTCATCCTCCTGAATGCCAATCAGGTGCTGTCGGTAGACGAATTATCCATGCTGGGTCAGGCTGCGGGAGTTACACCTGCAATTCAGGCGGACGCTGCTGCTTGAGCAGTGAAGTTGAGTTTGTTATTAGAACCTTGATTCGGAAAAACGCGTTCAAGAACGGTTATCCCTGATAATCGAGGCATTCAATCATTAATTATTATAAGTTCAATGAACGAGCCGACTCCGCAAACTGGAAAGGATTACGAACGTATCGCCAGAAATATCAACCCTGGCGGATGGGCGATTGAGACCGAGCGGCCTATTTCCACTTTATTGGGTTCGTGCGTGGCGGTCTGTCTGTTCGATCCCAAACTCAAGCTTGGAGGAATGAATCATTTTCTGTTGCCCAAAAGTACGAGTGGAAAAAATGCCGATGTAGACGTGATCCTCAACGGCGATTATTCCATGGAAGTATTGGTCAACGGCTTGCTCAACAAAGGTGCGCAAAAATCCAGGCTAGTCGCCAAGGCTTTCGGTGGAGGTACCATCGTCAGTTCAATCCGGATGGCCATCGGTGAACGTAACTCGGAATTTGCGCATGAATGGCTCGATCGCGAGGGAATCAGACTAGTGGCTTCCGATTTCAATGGCCCGTGGTCGCGCAAGGTAGTCTTCGTTCCGCAGAATGGGGACGCCTTCTGCAGAAGAATCCCAACCACACAGGCTAACATCATCGATGTGGCGAGAGCCGAGCAGGAATACGAAATTTCAATGACGATTCAGAAGAAGACCACGGAAAAGAAGATAGATTTGTTCTGAATGTCCACACATAGACGACCTTAACCATGAACAAACAGGAAATCTTCGAGAAGATCGCCAATCAGGTCGCACAGGGTGACTTGATATTTTCAACCGGCGCACAGGTTGCGCTCAAGTTGCGCCGTGCACTCGACGACCCCGACTGCAATGTCAATACCGCAGCCAAACTGATTCAGGCTGAACCGCTGCTCTCGGCTCGGGTGATCGCACTCTCCAACTCTGTTGTTTACAATCGTTCCGGACGGGAGATCACGGATGTGCATTTGGCCATCTCACTGCTCGGATTCAAAACGATCCGGTCGCTGGCAATGGCCCTGGTGACGCGCCAGATGGCTGGCAAGTCGAAAGTCACCGAACATCAGGAATTGGTCAACAAACTTTGGGAACACTCGGCCCAAGTGGCTTCACTCGCGCATGCGATCGCCCGCCACGTCACACATCTGGATCCGGAAACGGCACTTTTTGCGGGCATCATTCACGAGATAGGCGGCTTTTACATGCTCTCCCGTGCTGATGAATTTCCGGAATTGTTGGAAGGAGACTTTAGTGAGTGGCTCGAGGGCGGTGAGGTTCTGGTGGGACGTCAGATATTGAAGAAACTTAATGTTCCCGATTCTGTGACGGAGATGATCGAGACATTCTGGGACGGGTTTCTTGCCATGCCGCCCGCAACACCGGCAGATACTTTGCTGCTTGCGGAAGAGTTGGCTCCTGTGCCATCCCCATTGCACCGGTGGGGAAACAGCATATCCGAACCGGATTTGAATGCAAGTATCGAAATGGTGATAGGTGAAGAAACACTGAGTCTCATACTCAAAGAATCTGCTGAGGAAATTAAGTCACTGACCAAGGCTTTGCAGTTCTAAAGGGAAAAACGAATTATGAGTTACGAGATCAATGATGCAGAGTTCAAACGCTTCAGCGGGCTGATCTACGATATCGCGGGCATCACACTCACAGACGCCAAAAAAGTGCTGTTAACCGGACGCCTTTCCAAGCGACTCATTGCGCTGGGATTGGATAATTACACGCAATATTTCAAGTATGTGACCAACGCGGCCAACTCAGAGGAGTTGCAGTTCATGGTGGATCTGCTGACTACCAACGAGACCTATTTCTTCCGCGAGTCGCAGCATTTCGACTTTCTAAAACAGATTGTTCCATCTTCGGTCAAGCAGGGACAGGTATTTCGAGTTTGGAGTGCCGCCTCCTCCAATGGTGCAGAGGCGTATACCATTTCCATGATACTTGCAGACAAAATGGGGACGGAAGGAGCATGGGAAGTGTTCGGAACCGACATCAGCAATTCGGTGCTGGAGTTGGCGCGGCGAGGACATTACCGCATGGCCGAGGCTGACAAGATCCCTCGCGAATACCTGAATAAATATTGCCTGAAAGGCATGGGCCCGCAGGAGGGGACTTTCATAATCGACCGGAAGTTGCGGCAACACGTGAACTTTCAACAAATGAATTTGAATGCTCCGGCCATAAAAGTACTTGGCGAATTCGATGTTATTTTCCTGCGCAATGTTCTTATCTATTTTGACATTCCGACCAAGCAACACGTCGTGTCCAATCTCGTACCCTGTCTCAAGAATGGTGGATATTTTATCGTTGGACATTCCGAATCATTGAACGGCATCACGGACGCGCTGACTCTGGAAAAACCTACTGTCTACAGAAGAAGGTAAACATGGCTGAGACAGTTGGTATTCGCGAGGTCTATCTTAAGCCGGGTGATTTCTGTTTCGGTGAAGGATTGTTGCGCATTAAGACCCTGCTGGGCTCTTGTGTTGCAATCATCCTTTGGCATCCTTTGCTGGCTCATGGTGGTATGTGCCACTACATGTTGCCCAGCCGTAACCAGCCTCGCGGCAATCTTGCGCCGAAAGGGAAGTATGCCGATGAAGCAATGGAATTGTTCATGGTAGAGTTAAGGAAGCGACATACTGTACCTGCCCAGTATCAAGTGAACGTATACGGTGGCGGAAATATGTTTAGTGAACGATCTGGTCCCAAGGATATCGGAAGTCAAAATATCGAAATGGCGCACCGCATGCTTGAAAAATATGGATTCACACTGTCATACGATCACTTGGGGAGCTTTGGCCGACGCACAATCGATTTCGATGTATGGAGCGGTGAGGTGAGATTGGTCCATGTAGATCACAGAAAGACCGCAGGCTGATGGGAAAAATCAAAGTAATGGTGGTCGATGATTCCGCAGTGGTGCGCGAAGTGGTCAAACAAGTGCTGGAATCTGATCCTGGAATACAGGTCATCGCCACGGCGATGGATCCGATTTTTGCGATGGAAAAGATGAAAACACAGTGGCCTGATGTGATTGTGCTCGACATTGAAATGCCGCGCATGGATGGCCTCACTTTTTTGCACAAGATCATGGCCGAACGTCCGACGCCGATTGTGATTTGCTCCACACTTACCGAAAAAGGCGCACAAGCGACCATGCAGGCACTTGCAGCTGGTGCGACCAGTATCATTACCAAACCAAAGATGGGCGTAAAACGATTCTTGCTAGAAGATGCCTCCAACGACTTGGTAGAGGCAGTCAAAGCCGCTGCCCGTGTCAATGTGCGGAGATTGGTGGATACTACGGTTGTAAATATGCAATTTGTAAAGAAACTCAACGCCGACGCGATCCTCGCACCACCCGACTCAACTACTCTAGCCCAGACATCGGAACAGATTGTTGCCATTGGTACCTCTACCGGCGGCACGCAGGCTTTGGAAGTCGTGCTGACAGCCCTCCCACGAATTTGTGCAGGTATTGTAATTGTTCAACATATGCCGGCGGTTTTTACTGAAGCCTTCGCACAACGGTTGGATAGTCTTTGTCAGATAGAGGTTCTGGAAGCCAAGAACAATGACCGCGTGATCCCGGGAAGGGCATTGATCGCACCGGGCGGCAAGCATATGCTACTCAAGCGAAGCGGCGCGCAATATCTCGTCGAAGTGATTGACGGACCTTTGGTGAATCGTCATCGTCCCTCGGTGGATGTTCTGTTTCGGTCAGTCGCCAAAGTGGCCGGGAAAAATGCACTGGGAGTGATCATGACCGGGATGGGAGATGACGGCGCGCGCGGTCTTAAAGAGATGCGCGATTCTGGTTCCTACACCATCGGTGAAAACGAAGAGACGTGCGTGGTATATGGAATGCCGAAGGAAGCAATGAAACTGGGCGCGGTTTGCGAGGAAATTCCGCTGCAGCAGATCGCTGCAAAGATTAGTTTGGTGCATGCCATGGTTTCAGGAAGGTAGAGGAATCTTAAAAATGCCTGTATTTGCAAACTTAAGCGGACGAAAGTATGAACGAAATTCTGCAATATCTTAAAACTCGTGGCGAGAGTCATGACACTCTTATAGCCGAGGCAACGGGAAATACATTAACGCACACCCGTATTCATTTGATTGAGCTTGCTTCAATAAAAGAGATTATGGTTTGCTACAGAACACTACCTACACCTTCGGATGATCCAACGTCATGATCTGTCTAGGACGAGAATGAGAATACATGAATCAATACCCGTCAATTTACTTTGATTAGTTAACCTGCTCGAGTTTCGGCGCAAGGAGAAGCAGTGTACCGGTTATTAGACGCTAGTGCTTGTTGCAGAGCGGCCTGATCGGTTATCCATCTTCCATGCATTGACGGTGCTCTCGATAAGGGTGATCTCTGTTTCGACCCCACCTGTGTCACCCGCTTGAAGACATTGCTTTAGACGTTCTGTCGCTTGTTGCAACAATGTTATGTCGCTTTTGACCTTCCCTACAGCATTGTCGATTGAAATAGCCAGCTCGCCTAATTGGTCGTCTGGTCGTATCTTCATAAATTGCGGAAAACGGCGTTCCGCCACGGATTCCAACACGGTACGAAAACGATACATTGGCCCAGCGATCTTTTGACTGACGATGATGACGAACGTAATAACGAGAATGATGGAAAGTGCGATGCTAAAGAGTGACAGAACGGTGACCAAGGGCAACAACATCTTGCTCAATGACAGATAGCTGGCATGGGCGCTCAGCAAATCGGCATGCACTTCACTGTCCATGAACATATACATGCCGAATGAAAACAGCGAGGTCAGTACAACCTGTAATGCGATAAAAGCAAAAGCCATGCGCAACTGGAAGCGGTGGTCGATCAGGATAATCTGGCGTTTTTTGGATGTGTTCATGACGTTCCTCTAATGGCAATAAAGGCAAAGTTGTCCCTGTTCATTGTGCAGGGTCAGAAAGTAGGTTTTGTAGCGTTTTTGTTTGTGAAAGACACGATCAAACATGCTCGCTGATTTCCAGCGTTCACTGTCATATCGGGCACGCGTCATATAGTGGCAAGTAAAGCATGCCATCTTCATTTCTGAAGAAAGTAGTAATGGTTCATCCGGCATTTTTGACAATCGCGTGCCAACGGGATGATGGCGAGACATCTGTGTTTCCTTATGGCAAGTGGTGCAATAAGGAGTACAAGGGTTGCTCTGCCTTGTGTTCCAATATTTTTCGGCCTCCTGTCGTTGATGACAAGTTGCACAAACCGAAACCGGTTCAGTATTCGTGCGTTTGGGCAAGCAACCTACCGTGGTGGCGTCCTCCATTTCATCCACAGGGTATACATTCAACGGTAGCGTCAACATAAGCGAAAAGGTGACCAGCAGGCGGATAGCGCTCATGCTCACAGGATGAGTACCAATTGTGAATACCACATGGTCCCCATGCCATAACCGAGCATGCTACGGGTAGATGGGGTGGTTTGGAAATAATGCTGTATCTCGAGCTTCCACTGGAATACATCACTTGATCCTAATTGGGTTTTGAAACCGGTTGCAATACGCCCATCGCGTTCGTCTCCGGAGCCATTGCCAATACTGACTTCTGAGGGAGCAATCCAAGTAAGATCGTAACGCAGGAACAGTGTCGCAGGCTGTTCGATCATCTCTCCTAATCCATATTCTTGAGTGACATGCCAACCGTTTAGACGATTGCTCTGTCCGAGAACAGGCTCTAGCTTGCGTTCCAAATATTCCATTCTACCGCGCCAATTGCCCTTGGTGAACTCAGCATCGAGGGCCCAAGCAGAATCGCTCTGGGGCGATACGGTGGTTGCAGCATCGTGAAAAAATGAGAAGCCGAATTCAAACGGTTTGATCTGTCTCGCTTCATTCAGTGAGAACGGATCACTGAATGGTGTCAATCCCAAACGTCCTCCATATAAGTGTCCCTGATTGAATCCGTTCATTACGTAAGCGTTGATGTTGACACTGCCATTGTTAGTCATCAGACGAAGACCTGTATCGTTATAGCCCCCATTCATGATCAGATCTGTCGTGGCAGGGCGTGATATTGAAGTGCTGTCTTTGCTGGCAAAGAACTGCCAGTCATTGCCGAAAGGAACATCGAAGCGTCCGGCTTGAATATGGTAGTCCTTCTCTACTTGTAAACGACCTCGCGGCGCAATACGTTCACCTGAGGTACTAAAGTCTACGAAGCCGACAGTCATCGCAGTGCCAAGTGGGCTGTCCACCAGAGCTAGCGCACCTTGTAGGTCTTCTCTGAAATCACCGGCAATATCGAGTTCGACAGCGCCGCGATCAACTCTTTTCTGTCCTGTATTGGTATAAAGGGTTTGAATGTCGCCGAAAGCGGAAAGTTGGATGCCGAACAGTTTATCGGCTATGGCAGAACGTGTTTTATCAATCGATGCACGCAGGTTGGGTGAGGCAACTGAGTTTTCACTAGCACAGAGAACATCTTTGGGGCAGTCGGATTCTGCAGTTAGCGCAGGAAGAGAATATATGAGCGAAAAAATTAGTGTGGCTAACACTAAATGTTTATTTACTGTACGCGCCAAGTTCAGCTTTGATAGCATTAGAAAATATCTGCTTCGATGTCGTAAAAAAATTGGGTAATTATTGCATATATTTTAGGTCAGAATCGGTTGTTGATGAGGAAGCCGACATTTGCAAATTTCAGCACAATTACATTCTAGTTACAGGAAGCATCAACAATTACATCTGCGCCGTTTATGACGCCGTTGCCATTTAATATTGTGCATGTTAGTCCCGCAGGTTGAGTTAGCGCAGTCACCGCATATGCAGAACCGTTAACAAGATTGGTATTAAAGTTAGTGGATCCGCCATTTTTAAAAATACTGAGATTATCGTTTCCATTATTTTGCAATACTAAATTATTGGTGAAGTAGCGTTGCCCCTGTAGTGCATTGTTAGTTGAAACAATTACTCCAACATTGAATTTAGTTCCGATGCAATCGACAACCATGCTGCCGACATTTGAACTCGGGATAGCTTCACCAGTGCCATTACCTATTGAGCAACTCTGACCCAAAGGCTGTGATGCAACTTCTAAGAAATAGAAAAGTGGTGAACCAATTTTGATTTGATAGATTGTAAAGTTACCGTTAGATGAAATGACTTCACTAGCCACAGTTCCTGAGTAAGAATTTAGACTCAGCTTAACAGTGTCGCCAGTAATAAACCCGTAACATTGCCATCAAACGTTATTGGATTGAAACAGCCAAAACACGTATTTGGCGAGTTTGAATTTCCACCACTGCCACCCGAGCATGCTGAAAGGATAGCTGTCGATAAAAAACGCCAAGGAAGAACGAAATTTCTGCAATTCTTTTTAATCTATTGAACATCTATCCCACTCCTCCTTGTTTCAGAAAGTGGTAGAGCCGAACTACTCCGTATCAAATTACCTTCCATATAGCTGACTTTGGAGGTGCCCGTTCATGGCCGACTGCGCCACTACAGTAATTTTACATCGTATGACCGCTAAGTGGTGTGGAGCGGAAGTTGATAGTCGGTATAAGGATATCGGCTTGTTGCATACAAGCGCTACATTCTCTCATTACTTAAACATTCATCCAAACATTTCCCCACACAAAGGAACCTCACCCATGACTCAACGCCTCAACCATATTGCTAAACACACAGGAAGACTCGCTGGTCGTCTAGCCAGCAAAGTGACAACAGGATTGTTCCGTCGGCTTGCTCATGTCAACGATGCATTCTTCGAACACGTTTTGTGGAATGATAATTTCGCCAACAACCTGACGAAGTATCTCCAGCATCCGGCTTCGTGCAAAAACAATTAGCGGACTGCTATCTGCAACAACCAATCTCACGAAGCCAAAACTTTCAGTTCTTGATCAAATTCCTCATCAGTATAAACAACCGCTGGTATGCCCATTTCTCCCAAGCGTTCAATAAAGCACTCGACTGGTATGTTAGCCATCCGAGCAGCCTTGCCCAAGCTAAGAACTTTGTCAGCGAACATTCGGCATGCCAGAGCTACGTTGATCCATTGACTCAACACATGCTCATCGAGAGGCGCCGCAACGAATAGCGGATGACCATGCTTGGCAACGATAGAAAGATGGCCGGATTCAGCAGTGCGTTCCAAGTCGCCTGTGCGTTCACGTAAATCACGTATGCTGAATGTTTCCATGGTGACTCCTTCTAATGTGCCATCAAATGGTCGCACATTATTTCCTGTGTTATTGTTTGCTTTCTTTTGGAATTCAAAATTTAATCTTTAAACCTAATTTCAAGTTGCTATCTATGTCGTTTGCTTCTATTCCAATCGTAAATCCTTGCCATACTCCTCTAAACTTTTGAGGCATCCATGCTGCAATCAGGTATTGAGTCAATATGGCTCCGGCAAAGTATGTGTATATCTGTTCATCGCTTGGATTTGTACCCATGAAAACATTTGTTTCATTCAATTCTTCGTGATTTTTTATGTCGAGTGTTGTTTTCATATCAATTAGAGTAACAACAACGTAGATGGCTTCAAAAGTTGTGTCCTCTTGCGTCCAGTTCTTTGGTGTGAAGTCATAGGCGCTCGATCCAAGAGGAATTAGTAGCAAAAGCGCTATAAGTATTTTCATGTTAGTTGGAAGCCATTAGGAATTGGTGTTCACTTGGTTGTCCGAAGATTTCTCTGTTCAGTCACACCCTATACTCGCTACTGACTATCCCGTTCTGCAATCAATCCCTGAATGACCCTGTGAGTCTCTAAATCAAACCAATGCAAACCACCCTCAGCATTTTTCTCCTTGAACTTGTCACAGATAATCTGGACAGTGCATGGATGCCACGGTATCTATTTGCCTGCATAGACTGAAACAAGCCTTGCCCAGCCACCGTTGGGGAATAACCGCATTTAATTGAACTTATTGTCTAGTCAGAGTGACACCGTAATAATCATGTTGCTGAACTGCCAAAGTTGATAAATCATAACAGCCATAACCGACACTGGCAGTGATCGTATTCTGGCCATCCCAAGTCCATGATTGTGAGCTACCTGTTCCAAAAATAGTGCTAGTTTGAGTCATTGTTAATGTATGGTTGCTTACAGTACCAAGCAATGCAGCGGTACCCCAGTAACCCGTGATGTTGTTCCCAGTATGAAGCAGAGAAAGGGTCACATTTATTGGTGTACTTGTGCAACCAATATATGCTGCTCCCGGCCAAACAAATGAACCACTCCATGTGCCAGTTATAGTTGCCTGAACTACCTTTACTGTAGCTGTGCCACATGAAGAGGATCCAACTTGATCAACAGCACATAAACCAACAGTGTATGTGCCGGCCACACTGGGTGTTCCTGTCAAGTTGCCATTCAGGTCTACGATCATGCCTAGCGGTGGCGCGCCGGTTGCAAAAGAATCCGATCTATAAAAATAAGGAGGCGATCCACCGGTTGTGCTCCCGATAACACTATTGCTGTATGTTGAACCAGTTGTGGCTTGAGGAATTGTCGTGGAGGGTAAAAAAGACAAGGTGCTGCTGCTAGGCGCAATAGTCGACACAAAGTTATTGGCCAAAGAACTTGCATTGCTAATCGTTATGGTAGCAAGCAGAGGAAATGAATATCCCGAAAGAGATGGTGTTACTGTATAGTTTCCATTTACAAGCCCGCAAAAGCTGTAATTTCCACTACTATCAGTTAGCACCGCACCATAATTTGCTCCATTCAACGAAACCATAATATTTTGAAGTGCTGCCCCTGACAAGGTACCAGAAAGACAGTTTGTAGTGATCGCGGATGACGCAGTTAAAGCGCTGACATTGATACTGGTGCCGTTTCCGGTCACAACAGTACTGATTGGGGTAAACGTATTTCCCGATGAAGTTGGTGTAACGGTATACTTTCCGTTGGGAAGACCTGTGAAGTTGTAATTCCCATTGCCGTCAGTTGTTGCGGACACGCTGGATGCCCCAGTCAAATTGATGGTTACGCCAGTTGCACCTGTTACCGAACCCGATATATTAAATGAAGTTGAAAGTGAACTCCCACCGCCGCCTCCACCTCCGCTGCAACCGATTAAAGTTGAAATCGAAGCAACAACAAATACGAGTCTGCTGAAATTCATTATTATATCTCCTTGACTAATAAATTCATCTTACTGAGTACGATCAAAATACTCTTTCCATATACTCAGTGATGTTCGGCAACGCACATCGCAGGCCTCCATTTATGACTAGGGTAGTCGCTGGCGATGGTGGTCGCAGACCTGCGTGAATTTATTCTGCCGGTATTAAAGTTCGTCGCTTCTGAAGGCGAAGATGATATTCAATGGCAGGCAGGCAAAGACTGGAGTCAAAATGTCTAGCCTTATCTTTGTGAAATTCCTGCGTAATTGTGCCCGAAAAATTAAACAAAACGCTGGTATTTTGCAGACGTGAGTCTTGCGACTGTTACTTATATTATTTCAATAAATCAAACTATCGGGAATAAGATAGAAGTCTTCAGAATGGATTGCCCAAATTCACTTGCAGAGTATTCAGGACAGCAAACTGCGTTGAAGCAATCGTTCAAAATTGTGTCCATTTACAAGGGATACTCGCAACGCCAACTTTCTTATATCTACTGCGTTTGCGTCATGGAGTTAATGAAAATCGTTGTCACTGGCACATTGGTCAGATTATTAATGGTCTGAGTCGGAACTAGTGCAATTTGATCTACCACGCTCATCCCTGTAACCACTGTACCAAATACTGCATATCCGCCGCTGAGAGAATCTAAGTTAGTATTATCAACTAAATTAATAAAGAACTGGGAAGTCGCAGAATTTAGAACAGACGTACGCGCCATGGCAACCGAGCCACGTATATTGCTCAAACCATTTGGCATTTCCAGCACGATTGGTGCCAAAGTTGTTGCTTGCTGCAGGGAACTATTGAATCCACCTCCCTGAATGACAAAGCCGGGAACCACGCGATGAAATATTAAATTGGTATAAAAACCACTTTCCACGTACTGCATAAAATTTGCAACCGTGATCGGCGCGTTATTGGGGTAAAGTTCCAATATCATCTGCCCCGTCGTGGTAATCATAGTTACTTGCGGCACCGGTACGGTAGGGTTAATAGATAATAGCGTAGAACTATCTGAAGCTTTAACCGTTATGGTCATTGCACCACTTACTACAGGCTGACAGGTATAGACCAACTGGGTAGTCGTCCCCCCAGGCAATAAAGCTATATTACTGCAACCAGAAGAAACCAGAGTGACGCCGCCTGGCAAATTCTGTCCATTAACGGTTATATGTGCAGTTTTGCTGTACATTAAAGTGTCTGTTGTAATACCAGAAACAGTAGCAGGTGCAGTTGCTGAGCCACCGCTGCTACTACCGCCTCCGCCTCCGCCACAACCCATCGCTATTGCCGTTGCGCATATCAGAGCTGTCAAACTAGTTGTTCTCATTCGGAATCTCCGTACTATTATGTGGAAACAATTCTACCTGAATTAGGATGCATATTATTAAACGTGTCTAATTTTATTCCGAAAGACAAATTGATACTTCGTTCTCCAGAGGGTTTTAATGCGTTCGAATGTATATTATTTCAATTCACATTGATTTATGATTGCACTTCATAGTGAAACTAAAATATATTCACTTCACTATTAAGTTTTTTTAATTATTGCCGATACCAATGGGTATGGATATTTCTGAATTTGGGAATTTAATTTTAGATGTCTTGAAATTTTGCCTTATCGGTTTCTGCTTAATTAATTAAAAAAATCACAGCTCACACTACCCATAGGAGATATTAGTTATGAGAAATCACTTTGTTATTTCACTCGCGTTAGTAACTCTGGTTGGCATTGCATCAGTGCAAGCAGCCGAATTTGCGACCTCCAAAGATGCGGAAGCTATTGTCGGGAAAGCAATTTCTCACATTAAAACTGACGGTAAAGATAAAGCATATGCCGACTTCACCGGAAAAAAGGCTGGCTGGGCAGACCGCGATCTTTACGTGGTTGTTTATGATCTAACCGGAAAAGTTCTGGCGCACGGTCAAAACGCAAAACAAGTCGGTATGGATCTGATCGGTATAACCGATGCCGATGGCAAAGAATTTGTGAAGGAGCGTGTAGACTTGGCAAAGTCTAAAGGTAAATTCTGGCAAGACTATAAATTTACCGATCCTGTGACCAAAAAAATCCTGCCAAAATCGATGTACTGCGAAAAGCTTGATGAAACAGTAGTGTGCTCTGGAATATACAAGAGATAAAGACCGGAAGATATTTTTTCATCGCGCCAAGGAGTAAGGAAGTTAGACTTTTCTGACATTTATGAATATTCGAAATAAATTTTTGTTATCCCCTACGATAGTCCTCATACTCATGCTGCTGCTTGGAGTTGTGGGCTTCGTAGGGTTGAGCATGTCAAATAAATCACTTGATGATGTTTACAATATTCGCTTTCAAAACTTCAAGAGAAGCAGCAATGCGCTGGAGAACGTTGCTGCGGCGCATGCGGATGTGTATCGTCTGTTTACGTGGCTATCGAATTACGACGCCGCCAAGGTAAACCAGAGTACAAAGGAAATATATCGACAGGTTGATGTGGCAATAGAAGAAATTAGCCTTTTCGCAAAAAATTCCACCCTCTCTGAAGAGGCACAAAAGAGCATGGCAGATATACAGGGCGATCTTGCCAAATATCGAAAGCAAGTTGGGCAGGCTATCCTTTGGGCGCAAGCTGATCCAAACATGGGCATTACAGGCATGCAAGGTGCAGATAGAATATTTACAAATTTGCAGAAGAAAACTGCTGCGCTCGTAAATAGTGAAGAAGAAAAAGCAAAGAATGATTATGAAAAAAGTGAAAGCTCATACAGGCTGACACTGACGACTTTCATTTCATTACTCATTATTGCAATTGCTATTGGAGGTGGAATAAGCATTTATATGAGCAACAAGGTTGTTACTCCGCTCAAAGAAGCGATAGTCTGTGCTCAAAATATTTCAAATGGCGACCTCGCTGGTGTTATCCGCATTGAGCAAAATGATGAAACCGGGGACTTGCTTAAAGCGCTTTCAAACATGCAACAAAATTTGCGGGAGATTATTAGTGCCATGAGCAATGGGTCACATGAGCTGGCCAATTTTGCTTCAATCTTGTCTTCGTCATCCGAATCCTTGGTTCAACAGGCAAATGAGCAGCGAGACTCTACCGCATCAATGGCTGCAACTATTGAAGAAATGAGCGTTAGCATCAGTACTGAAAGCGATAGTGCCAGAGATGCTGAAGGAGCAGAAAACGAATTGTCACACTCGTCTCATCAGGGTAAAGAATTGATTGAGCGAACTCACAATACGATGCAAAGAATTTCAACAGCAGTGAATCAATCCGCGCTGACAATTGAAACATTAAAGAATGAGTCAGCCAGAATTTCGGATGTTGTTAAGGTAATTAAGGAGATTGCAGATCAAACTAATCTTCTGGCGCTAAATGCGGCCATTGAGGCGGCAAGAGCAGGCGAGCAGGGCCGTGGATTTGCCGTGGTTGCAGATGAAGTGAGAAAGCTGGCAGAAAGCACTTCGAAATCCACTCAAGAAATTTCAAGTATGATCAATTCAATTCAGGCAGATACACAAACCTCTGTTTCAAGTATGCAGGAAGTCGTTAGCATTGTTCTCCAAGGCTCGAATTTAACCGATGAGGCAAGTATTGTTATATCGGAAATTGAAAGAAAGTCCGGGGTGGTTTCGTCAATGGTAAGCGATATTAGTTTAGCCTTGAAGGAACAAGATATTGCCGGTCATCAGATCGCAGTTCATGTTGAAAAAATCGCCCAGATGGCAGAGATTAACTCTATAGCTTCTCTGGAAATATCCAAATCAGCCCAGCGAATGACTGAGTTGGCCTCTAGTATCGAGGAAAAGGCGAGCCGATTTAAACTGTAATTCGAATAGAAAAATTCGAAATATCGTTAAGTCAACCCAGACTTATTTGCCACACCGCGCGTCATTCAAATTTTCCTTCCTGATTTGGGCAAACGAATTTGCCGCTGAAATTCTTTAATCATTCGTACTCAAGTTTCTTCCCCTGCCGCCGATAACCTAATCACAAAGGTTAACAAGCCGGACAACAAAGGCAAAC
This sequence comes from uncultured Gallionellaceae bacterium, assembly GCA_903876625.1. Classification (GTDB taxonomy): domain Bacteria; phylum Pseudomonadota; class Gammaproteobacteria; order Burkholderiales; family Gallionellaceae; genus PALSA-1006. The sequence goes on from CAIRAO010000060.1 coordinate 23,865, forward strand.
CAGAATCACCGGTGAAGACCGGATATTTAAAATTTGAGTCGAAAGGAGTTTCAAAATGCCCTCATATATCAA
>CAIRAO010000061.1 GCA_903876625.1 uncultured Gallionellaceae bacterium
CAAACTAATTTACAGCCTCGCTGAAATTTCTTGTGTCGCCATTCCGAAAATGAGACCCAAACCTCAGAACCTAGTTTTTTAAAATTACTACCTACTTATCCTTCCCACATTTTTCTCGTTACTCAACATACTAAATCCATAAATAGTCAGTATGGTAGCTACAACCGCACAAGGCAACGCAATGTATGGGTCTATCAAAAAATGAGTGAATAGATATGCCCAAAAAAGGAACACCAAACCGAGAGCGAGCAGCATTGCCATCATCATCCAATATAGAATGAAGCAGAAAAGGGCAAAGCAACCAACCGCGATGCCCATTAAAATTGCGAAGAAGATCATGGAGCCACCTCTATGAAATGTTTAGCCATCAGTCATTGAGTCATACACACCAGCCAACGCGCCAGCGACTGACCCAATTGCTGCCCCTGTTGCCGTAATAACACCAACACCACCACAAACTGGCAGTGCCACTATAAGAGCTACTCCTGCTGTGGCACCAACAACTGCCATTTTCATTGCTTCAACTAATTTCATTTCACACCTCCGTATTAAAGTTAAAAAATTCTCATTCGTAATGATCGCTACAGCATCCAACCGAAAACTACTTTTCCCAGTCCTTGGGCAGCGGCATTCCAATCTGTTTTAGTCGCTTGCCTGTTAATTCACGAAATGCTGCATCCCTCCCTTCGGGCTTTACTTTTCCTGCTTTAACTTGTAAATCAACCATACGCCCAGAAGTACGGTAAATTTCCCTTGCTTCGTTATGAAAACTGTAAAGCTGTGCCATTTCTATTTCCCCTTATCCTGTTCGTCTGTTAACGTTTTGTAGACACTAATTCCTGCTCCGATTACTCCACCGACAAGACCAAATAACAGTGTCCCATAAACTGGAAGCATTCCTGTGGAAGTAAGACCACCTGCAACGGAGCTACCTTTCCAATCTTTTGCAGCGCCTGTCGATTTAACATCGACCCCCTTTGCTATAAGTGCGACCTTGGATTCATCAACTAGCTTTAATATTTCGTCAGATGAAATGCCAAGAATTTTTGTCAGGCGGTTAAACTCGACAACGCTTAGAGATGTATCTCCTTTTTCGACCCTGGACCAAGCGGACTCACTGGTTTCCATTTTTTCTACTACATCCTTTTGGGTCATGCCTCGCGCCTCGCGAAGTTTGGCAATAACTGCTCCAACAATGGCTTGTTCTGTAGTTACATTTAATGGGGCATTTTTTAACAGCTCAGTTGCCGATTTTGTGTCTTGACTCATCACTACCTCCTAATATTTGGTTGTACCCAAGCCCCTGCCCCAAGAATGGGGCAGGGGTGCTCAAGTGACTCACTCGTTATCATCATCAAGAATTTTCTTAGCTACAACCGCCCCAAAATATGCACCGGCAGCGGCTACAGCACCTTCAAGAAAAAGAATTAAAAATGGCATTTTAAATACTCCTATCAAATTTCACACAGTCCGGTGTGTGTCGGTTGCGCACTTTAATTAGCGCATGAAGAACACTTTACGCAAAGTCCCGATAAATGTCAATAGACAATTTACGATATTTACTTATAATTGTTAATACCCCACTAAGTGAAATATCATATTAATAAACTTTATCAATTAAACAATAAGATAAGAAATTACTGTTCTGTTTTGTATTCACCAATATGATTGCGGCAGGCTTTGATTCAACCATGCTAAGTAGAAGTAAACTGTTAATTTCGGTACTTGATTGTTCGGTCATCGGTAATTTCTGGTATTGTGTTTTGGTGCAGAGGTGTTGGTACGGGTAGCGCATCTAACTCCAAGCCCTAACCTAACATTCGAGAGGGACTGGCTACGCCAGCCCCTCAATTTAACGTTAGAGCACTATGGGAACAATATGGCTACCGCAAAACAAGATCTAGGAGCATGGGGCGAGCAACTTGTTGCAAAACAATGCAATTGTCCTGAGTGTAAGAGAAATGGAACGCTCAAACGTCTTCCCACGAATTTCAAGTGCGCAGACCTAATTTGCGATTTCTGCGGGTATCTGGCGCAGGTTAAAGCTATGAGTGTCAAGTCGCTTACGCCGCTACCAAAGCAAGTATTGG
>CAIRAO010000062.1 GCA_903876625.1 uncultured Gallionellaceae bacterium
CAGCCAATTCGAAATGTGGTGCATCCATTCCAACTTGCAAGTGCATGATATTTTCCCCCGATAGATACATTCTAACTGAGATTTATTTTGTACCAAATTTATTTTGCGGGCAATTTTCAAGGCTATAATCCCGGAATGAAAACTAAACTTGCATTGCTGGGCGGATTGACCACCGAAGAATTCTTGCGCGATTATTGGCAAAAAAAACCTTTGCTTATACGACAGGCCGTTCCGGGCTTTAAAGGACTGTTAAACCCCTCACAACTGATTGATCTGTCTTGTCTTGAGGACGCGCAGGCTCGTATGGTTAAACAGTCGCGCGGTAACTGGCAACTCGAACACGGTCCCTTCACCCGTGACCAAATGTCCAAGTTGCGGGGCAAGTGGTCGGTACTGGTGCAGGGTGTCAATCATAGATTGCCTGCGGGCACTGAAATTCTAAAGCCTTTCAATTTTATTCCTCATGCCAGGTTGGATGATCTGATGGTGAGTTTTGCCACAAAGGGCGGCGGTGTCGGGCCTCATTTTGACCCCTACGATGTATTTCTGCTGCAGGGGTTAGGACATCGCCGCTGGCAGATAACCACCCAGAAAGATCGTTCACTGATCGAAGGTGCTCCGCTACGTATCCTGAAAGAGTTTCATATTGAGCAGGAGTGGGTATTGGAAGCCGGTGATATGCTATATCTACCTCCACAATGTGGGCACAATGGTATTGCAGAAGACGATTGCATGACCTACTCCATCGGTTTCCGCACGCCGACCTATCAAGAGATGGCGGAACAATTTCTGGTTTATCTGCAAGATCGTATCTGTGTCGATGGTGTTTACGCCGATCCGGACCTCAAGTTACAAAAGCATCCTTCCGAGATTGGTGATGCCATGTTGCAACAGATCACAACCGCTATCAGCAAAGTTAGATGGGATAACGAGGATATCGCCAATTTTCTGGGCAGCTATCTAAGTGAACCCAAGCCCCATATTTTCTTCGATGCCCCCGCAAAACCACTTTCAATTGCCGCTTTCAGAAAATCCCGGCGAGCGTATAACATCGTTCTCGAACTGCAAACTCAGATGTTGTGCCGCGACGCCACGGTATTTATCAATGGCGAATCGCATCAGGTTGGCAAAGAAACTTACCGTGTATTGCGCGAATTAGCTGATACGCGCCAATTGATTGCTGCCACTGTACTGACTCGAGAAGCAACCGACTTGTTGTATGAATTTTATCTGGATGGATATCTTCGGCTCGAATTCGTAAAACCAAAATCCAGTCTTTCCCGCACAAATAAGCAATCTAGTTAGAATTACTTAAACAGGAGAAATCTCGTTATGAGCGAGGGAGAGCTGCACCACACAACATTTGATGGAATCTCTGAGTATGGTGCAGCGCTGGATGAGTTGTGCGGATTGGCACAACAGTCTTTATTCATATTCGAAAACGACTTCGACAGTCTGGGTTTCAATTCTGAAAAACGTTTTACACTTTTGCGCCGCTTCCTTCTCTCAGGCCCGAATGTTCAACTTCACCTATTGGCACATGACACTCAGCCACTTGTGCGTTTTTGTCCGCGCATCATGATATTGATGAAGCAGTTCAGTCACCTGATGCATATCTACCAGACTCCAGTTAATCTTCGCCACCTGACCGCCCCTTTTACCGTTGCAGATGTTAGACATTTTGTACGGCGATTTCACTTTGACGACACGCGCGGAATTTTTGCGCAAAATGACCCTGAAGGCACCATTGTTTTGAAATCACGTTTCGAACAAATGTGGGAAAGTTCTCAGCCCAGTGCTTCAGCTACAACTCTGGGTCTGTAGCTCTTCAAAAAACATAGAGAAAAACGATAGCTTTTTCCACTGGAATTGGTAGAATGTTGCGCCCTTGCAATAGCAACCCTGTATTTGCAGGCCCCCAAGTTGTCTTTCGATTAGTTTAATTAAGGAATTTATAAAATGAAATACTCAGTACTCGTAGCCTCACTATTGGCACTATCTTTATCTGCTTGCGGCGAAAAAGCTGCTGCTCCGGCACCTGCTGCACCTGCACCTGCTGCTGCTCCGGCACCTGCTGCATCTGCACCTGCTGCTGCAGTTTCTGCACCTGCTGCAACTCCAGCACCTGCTGCTCCTGAAAAGAAGTAAGCAACAAAAGCTGAATCATAAAAAAGCCGACACATGTCGGCTTTTTTATTTATCCAAATTATTCTTACTCAATCTGTCTCCAACTCAAGCCCTCGCTCTGCGTCGCTACAGCAATCTTGTCGGCAATATCCGGCATTGCTCTGATCAATGCATCCACGGCCAATTCACGAGAATTATTTTTATGACTTAGATGAGCTGCCACGATATGTTGCAATTTGCTGCAGTCCAAACGCGCTAACAATTCCCCAGCGTCAAAATTATTAAGATGTCCGTAACGCCCGCCGACACGCAGTTTCAAGTTGTATGGGTATTCACTGTTTGCCAGCATATCGGTGTCATGATTGCATTCCAAAACCAGCGCATCGCATCCATTCAAGATCGCTTCGATATGCGGTGTTGAGCTACCTGTGTCTGTAAGCACACCCAATTTTCTGACTCCATCGCCAAAAACGAACTGGACCGGCTCACTTGCATCGTGAGGTACAGGGTAGGGTTGTACTTTCACTTCTCCGATAGAAAAAAGATGATGGGGGCTAATTTCGTTCACACTTGGCAAATCGGCAAACGCTCCATTTTGCGAGCGCAGTGTGCCGTGTGTAAGAAAGACCGGAAGGGAGAATTTACGCGCCAGGCGTGCCACACCGCCAATATGATCACCATGTTCATGTGTAACCACGATCCCATGTAATTGTTCCGGGGTCAAGCCAAGTCGAAATAATCGTGCCGTAGTCTCTGACAACGAGAAACCGCAATCCATCAAGACACGAGTTTGACCTACTTCCACAACGAGGGCATTGCCCTCACTGCCGCTACCGAGAAGGGCGAACCGCATCGCCAGAGCGAGAACCGGACTTATTATCACCGGCAGCTTTACCGTCCTGATTTAGATTGCTTCCCAAGGTCCGATACAACACATCTGTGAGTTTTGCTGTCTCTGCATCGCTCTTGCCATTTTGGTCAACAACAGTAACTTCACTACCATCATGGCTTTCTCGAACGGTCACTTGATAATCATTGTGTGGTTTCTTTTTATCTTTATCCTGTACGGCCGATACAAAGTAGACACCTTTGCTTCTATCTTTATCGGTCGTCACGATGTGCGCTGAATCTAAGGCCAGGCCAACCCTGCGCCAGCTTCGGTCAAAGGGTTCATTGATCTGTATTGCTTTACCTGTCGCTGTATCTTTTAGTTGCACATTAACCGCTACAATTGTTTCTGTTGTCGATGCCGGTGTCGGCACAACTGAGGCAACCGTATTGGTTTTAGCTTTAGGAGATACCGGATTGGATTCGCTGTCTATTTTAACCATCATCATTTGCAACACTGCGATCTCGATCTCGGGATCATTTTCATGCGGCAACCATTTGATTTCTTTTCTGTTGCCACTTTGTGACTCCTGCATCACTTGGCGGCTGATATGCACTTCTGTGCCAAGGCCGTCCTTGCTTCGCTCCAGGCGGGTAATGTATTGATCCCGAATGCCCTCGGACTTAAGACTATCAATCGCCTTTCCATTTCCTGCCGTGTTGCGCACATAACTTCTGGGTACATTGCCGTGATTCTCCTGCCAGTCTGTTTCCATTACACCGGCATTCGGGTTATCTACAACAATTCTAAAACCCAACTGTGTCCAAAATGCCTTGACGCCCAGCCAAACATTTTCTGCCTTGCTGTCAACAACGATCCAATGTTGTATTCCATTGCGTTCCATGTGCCGGTTGGTCAGCGGAGGCAACACTGCATTACCGTTTCCGCCTTTGCCCGTCTGACCGTTAACACTCTTGGAATAATCAGAAAAATTTGCCACAGATGACCCGTCACCGCCGGGAATAGTATATTGATCATTGGCAGCGAGGGAAGTGAGATCCGGTGGAACCTCCAATGGTGGCACTTGAGAGGCTCCAGTTTTATAGTCAATCCTTTGCTTATCAAGACTGCATGCGGTAAGCATCAAAAAGGCTAAAACTGGTACTGCGATATTTCGAATTTTCATGCCTGTCCTTACTTAGATTATTCCGGCTTGTCGCATAGCTGTTTCCACAATCGGTTGTGCACCGGTTGTCAGAGGAGTTAACGGCAAACGCAGAGTATTTTTCATTTTCCCCATCCGTGCCACGGCCCACTTTACCGGAATCGGATTGGGTTCAACAAACAGGTTGCGATGCAAGCCAAACAGGCGCAAATTGATCTCGCGTGCTTTGGCTACATCACCTGCCAATGCTGCGACACACATATCATGCACCAGTTTCGGCGCAACATTGGCGGTAACTGATATTGTGCCATGAGCTCCCAGCAATATCAGCGCCAGTGAACTGGCGTCGTCGCCGCTGTAAATAGCGAAATCTTTCGGCGCGCGCTGCAACAAATCACTACCGCGTTCGATGCCCCCGGTAGCATCTTTTATGCCGACTATATTGGGAATCTGCGCCAAACGTAAAGCAGTGTCGTTGCTTAAGTCGGCAACTGTACGCCCCGGTACGTTGTAAAGAATATGGGGCATCTCCACAGCTTCTGCGATAGCTTTAAAGTGTTGGTACAGCCCTTCCTGCGTCGGCTTGTTGTAGTAAGGCACGACGGTGAGCGAAGCAGTCGCACCGGCCTTTCTGGAGAAGGTCGCCAATTCAATTGCTTCCTTTGTTGAATTGGCGCCGGTACCGGCAATAATAGGAATACGCTTTGCCGCATGCTCCACCGCAATTTGAATCAGCATTTCATGCTCTTCCACATCAACAGTTGGCGATTCACCAGTGGTACCAACCACCACGATGCCATCGGTTCCTTGGGAAATGTGAAAATCTATTAAAGAACGAAATGCAGGCAAGTCCAGACTGCCGTCTTCATGCATCGGTGTCACTATCGCAACGATACTGCCTGTAATCATGATATTCGCCACAGTTAACGAAAACGCGTATTTTAACTTAAACGCTTATAAGCATGTTTCAGAAATTGGACTAACGTATCTCTACCTGGAATCTTCTGGAGGCCTAAAGCCAGTGACATAAGCGACTGTTCTACCGTATCATTCAAAAGTCTGGAATTTTTCAAATAACGGCCCATGGAAAACGATCAAGCAACCGAGTCCCAAGGTAGCAGGGAAGCCATCCTTCACCTGCTGCAAAAACATCAGCTTGTTGAAGGCATGGTGCGCAAGCAAGACATGCCGCATCATAATCTCGTTGAGTCTTTGGTACGCAAGCAGAATCTGGTTAAATTGAAACAGGCTTTAAACGAAGCCGCGCCTTCGGAGCTGGCACGTATATTGGAAGAATTGTCAGCTGAAGACTTACCCTTCGTTTGGGATCAGTTGGGTGAAAGCCGCAAAGAATTGGTTTTGCATGATCTTCCGATTGAGGTATTGAATGCCTTGGGAACGCGTCAATTCAGCAACGAAAAGTCCAGCATAAAGGCTTTTGGATTGCATGAAGGTCGCCTACGTGAAATCACAATTCATAGCAGCCAGGAACTACTCAAAGCCAAACCTGTCTGGATCGATTTAGTTGGCCCCACATTTGAAGAACGCACTTGGGTGGGAGATATTTTTGGAATAGAACTGCCCGATCCGGAGCGACTCAGCGATCTTGAATCCAGCGCCCGCTTCTATGTTGAAGAAAATGGAGAAATCCATGTTCACTCGGATTTTTTGCTTGACCTCGAAGACGAGTCGCGTAACGTCGCTGTCGCTTTTATTCTGTTCCAGAATATCTTGTTTTCGATTCGTTCTGAAGAATTGCCAGTTTTTCGTTTACAACGTTTGCGTGCATTTTCCCAACCCAATTACGTGTCAGATGCGCGCGACGTCTTGCTCGATCTGTATGCCGCCGATGCGGAATACTCGGCTGACGCCATGGAGGATATGTATAGCGGCCTTGAAGCCGTTGGCAAGCAAGTACTCAGCAAACACATGACCGATGAAGAAGCCGCCAAAATACTGGTCGCGATTGCCCACGAAGAAGATTTGAACGGGCGCATCCGTCGCAATGTGCTGGATACGCGACGTGCTGTTTCTTTTCTGATGCGCAGCAAATTCCTTGAAAAACATCAGATGGAAGACGCCCAACAGATTTTGCGTGATATTGAATCACTTGATGGCCACACCACATTTTTGTTTGGGAAAATCAACTTTCTGATGGACGCCACCGTCGGTTTCATCAACATCAACCAGAATAAAACCATTCAACGTTTGACCGTATTGAGTGTGGTATTCATGCCGTTGAACGTATTGGCAGGCATCGGCGGCATGTCTGAATACTCCATGATGACGCATGACTTGATGTCCTGGCCACTCGCCTATGCCATATTTACAGTCGGACTAGTTATCGTCGCCTGGTTAACTTACGTGCTTCTGAAGGTGATGGAAAAGCGCGAAAAAAGAAAGAAAACTCCGGGTTCTCAATAAGCCATTTTTCTCTGGTTTTATGGAATCTCAGCATCTTTCATGCGCGAAAGAATAATATCTGTTTTAAGTAAAAGTCCCTTGGCTTCACGATGTTTGTCATAGTAACGCGGGTTAGGCACCATAGCAGCCAATCTGGCAGCTTGCTCGGGTGAAAGCTGCGCTGCGCTAACCTGATAATAATGCTGTGCTGCCGCCTCAGCGCCAAACACGCCATTCCCCCACTCGATCACATTCATGTAGATTTCAAAAATACGCTCCTTCTCCATCAGATGTTCCAGCATCACAGTGATGATCACTTCCTCGCCTTTGCGCCAGGGTGTACGCTTGGAGGTTAGAAATAAATTTTTCGCCAGTTGCTGACTAATGGTCGAACCTCCTGAAACAATTTTGCCCTTTTTAAGGTCCTTCTCATAAGCTTTCTGGATGCCTTCCCAATCGAAGCCGTCATGATCAACAAATTTGGCATCTTCAGAAACGATCAAAGCCTGCTTGAGCGAATTTGCTATGCGACTGTACGGCACCCATTGGTGCTGTAATTTAGCAGCAGGATTTTTGTCCTGCAACATTTCAAGACGGTCTTGCATGAATGAACTTGATGCCGGATTGTGATCTACCCACCACCAAATATGCGCTGCAAGCCATACCTGATAAAGCAGAATCAATATAAAGAGTACTAACAAGATTCGCCTGAACAAGCGCCAGAATTGTTTTTTCATTTACGCAATTGCGCAATAACCGCCGCCGTCTCAGGCCTCACTTCACGCCATTTAAAAAATGCCTCAGCCGCTTGCTCAACAAGCATACCCAATCCATCGGTACACTGACTTGCACCTTGCTCAGCGGCAAATTTCAAAAACGGTGTTTGCTTGCCATACATCATGTCGTAAGCCAATGATTTGTGTTTGAACAAACCCTTCGGCAATGGAGGCAACTCATTCGCCAAACTGCTAGATGTGGCATTGATCACCACATCAAAAGACTTTCCTTCAAGCCCCTCAAACGTGCTGGCGATCACCGTGCCATATGGTGCGAACTCGGAAACCATCTGCTGCGCTTTTTCCAGCGTACGATTGGCAACGGTAATGGTGGCACCCGCATTAAAAATTTGCCAGATCACCCCGTGCGCCGCACCACCTGCCCCGAGCAACAGCACTCTTTTGAACAACAACTTGCAAGCCAGATTTTGTTCGATGTCAGCGAGCAACCCTACTCCGTCGGTGTTGTCACCCAAAATATCGCCATCTCTGAAAAATAGCGTATTCACCGCCTGCGCTGCCTGTGCACGCCCGGTGAGTTGCTTGCAAAGTTTCAATGCCTCAAATTTGAACGGCACGGTTACATTGCAGCCCCTATACCCCTCACTTACCAGGCGTTCGATAGTGGACTTAAAACCATCTAAAGGAGCCTCGATCGCCTGATAAGAAATATCCTGCCGAGTTTGCAATGCAAAAGCTTGGTGTATCAGCGGAGACTTGCTATGCGAGATGGGGTGGCCGATAACGGCGTACTTGTCGGTCATGCTGACTCAGAGTGAGATTCGAAAGTGCGAATTATAGCTGTTTGATTTGATGCGATGTACCGAACCTCGAGCTAATACCTGAATCATGCCAGATTCTTATTCATATAATGCTATGCGGCATCCTGCCACTCTAAAAATTGACTCCTGCTCTAAAAGCTGCGCCCACCTGTGTCGCGCCGCCCCATCCGTTGACAAATATATTCGGGCTGACTGTTACAGCAAAATCAAAATGCGGTTTGAAGTAGGGGACTCGCGGGGAAATACCAATTCCGGCCGAGGTCATTGGTTGTGACGGATTCAACAAATCATGATGATAACCGGCATGTAATTGAGCCCATCCAAAGGCACTCCACTCTCCGCCAATTCCAGCATATTGAGAACGATTTTCGAGACCTGCCGGATTATTTCGTGTTACATCCAGATCAAACGCAACTGTTGACCATCCACCTTCGTAAGATGCACCAATGCGTGCTTGAGGATTTATGGTTAGCGAAGCGCCATCAGGCACTGGCGTTCCTCCGGTTGTCAGTGCATTTTTAAAATCATATGTTTGAGGCACGACATTTTTCACAACAACACCCAAAAGCCGCTTGGGAGTAAACGAATAGGCGGCTTAAAAAATCAATTTTAAGAATTGTTTCTATATTTATATGTACGTTGCTGCGCTTATTAAGAAATTGATCAATAGATGCTTGGCTAGGGAATTCAATTGACCTATTTTTTATAGAAGCACACCGTATTGATTTTAGATTTCAAGAACAACTCTTGATGGGGCATTCTTTACAATTATTTACTTGGTCATACATAATAAATCGGTCTTTTGGATC
>CAIRAO010000063.1 GCA_903876625.1 uncultured Gallionellaceae bacterium
ATGTTGCGTCTTGGGATTCATCTTTGGATTTATCATTTTTCCAGAAAAATCTGGTTCGCATCGCATGGAAACTTACCAAGGAGCCTAACGCAACAAAAATCAAAAACAAAGCAAAAAATAAATACACAAAGCCCACCAAAATGCCTTGATACAAAGGTTCTAACCGAAAAACCTGACGTAATGGATAAACATCTAGTATCTTTGAGAAAACAACCCCAGCAGCTGCAGTTAAAAAAGCGATTATTGTTAGCAATCTCGAGGTCTTTCCGTCTTGATATTCAGTTAAGGATTTCACCTCATCGAGAGACTCACGCCCGAGCTTTAAATATTCTTCCGATTGAGATCCTGAACAATTAATATTGTTCAGTTTCCCATATATTCTTTTCACTATATCCGGTGCCTCAGTTGTGCATCCATTTTCATGTGGGTAATACCCATTCCAATCTCCTCGAATGGCATCCAGAATTAATGATAATTTTTCACGTAAATGCATTTACTCGTTCCCCTTTGGTCGCTTGAATCAACTTGTATAATATAAACAGGCGCGCATAAACGAAACAGTTTTCTGATATTGGATTATCACATATCGGATATCAACGATAGCGTACTAAAGTTATTTCTTTCGACAAGAACAATCGTATCATTGATAAGAGCTAAGGAACCCCATATGCACGTTTAAACATCGTGTTGAACTAACCCCTACCCTCTTCATTCAAGATGCCTATGCAGTCTAATTCCGAGGCATGATTGCATACTGTTACCCAGTTACAAATTATTCTGGCTGCCTAAGTAACGAAGACCAATCATTACCAGGCAATCAAACATCTTCAACAGACCACATAGTAGGTACAAGATTCCTTAGCGCGCACACACTACTGCTATTACTATTAATTTACCAATAATTTTTGATAGTCAGTTCGTCGTAATTTACATCATTGATTTCTTGCACCCATTGATGCTTACAATTCCTTCGTCATGATTACCCATCGGTAGAAACAATAAGTTTATTTTTACTTGAATAAATATCTTATAGAGAAAACTAAGTTAGTCATTCAATTGGTACATATAACTATTGAGCTATACCAGTAGTAGTAAATACGAATGCGCACTTTACCTTTCTCGATTTTATCTATAATTCAGATAGATAAGATCTCAATACCTATACAGGAACTTTACCACTGCGAACTAATAGTCACGCATAACTTCATTCAAGGAAAATATCATGGCTTCATTTCATATGAACATCAAAAACGGTAAGAAAGGAACAGCAGCGATTCATGCTGATTACATTAGTCGTCAAGGAAATCAAAATCAGGACAAGCAAGATCTGGTAGCGTTAGAACACGGCAACTTACCCGCTTGGGCTAATGATGATCCGATTTATTTCTTCAAGATGTCCGACAGTGGAGAAAGAGCTAACGGTGCATCCTATCGGGAGTTGATCGCGGCTTTGCCTTCTGAACTAACGCGTGATCAACAACTCGAATTGGCACGCGAATTTATAAAACAACAAATTGGTAAT
>CAIRAO010000064.1 GCA_903876625.1 uncultured Gallionellaceae bacterium
CTGTGCCTACGAGTTGCTGCAAATCAGAAATTCGCGAGCCATTTGCAGTTTCTGAGTTTTTACACAGTCTGGGCCGACTGCGGATGTCAACTCTCAGTTTTTCACCGCCGCAAAGCGGTCAGAATAAGACTAATCTACTACGCCTAATTCATCTCTGGATTCACCATATCAAACCCCAGTCCTAGTTTCTTAATGGCTTCCCGTTCTTCAACATATATTCAATCCGCTCCTGCGTCTTATCAGTCGCAAGCAACTCCATAAAGTTGCGACGCTCTAGATCAAGTAACCACTCTTCATCCACCAAACTACCCGTATCCACATCTCCGCCACACAGAGTTTCGGCGACCCGGCAGCCAATGTTGTAATCATGCGCAGAGATAAAGCCGCCTTCTAGCATGTTGAGCATTGAGGCTTTGAAGGTGGCGATGGCGGTGCGTCCCGCTACAGGTATCTGGTACTGGTGCAGCGGAGGGCGATAGGCGGTGGCGTTGAGGGCTTTGGCTTCTTCTTTGGCAATATGCAACAACTCAAAACGATTGAGTACGATGCGGTCGGACTGTCTCAGGTAGCCCATTTCTCGAGCCATCTCGGCACTTTTGGCGACTTCGCCCATGGCAATGTTTTGGAAGTAGCGTTTGAGTATCGGGAAGATGTCTCCACCGCGCGCTTCAGCTGCGGCACGTTGAGCCATTTCCTTGCAACCGCCGCCGGCTGGCAATAAACCAACACCCACCTCGACCAGACCAATGTAACTTTCCAGCGTAGCAACAATGCGCGAGCAATGAATCGAAAATTCGCATCCACCGCCGAGTGCCAAACCATCCACGGCGGCGACGGTGGGTACTTGCGAATATTTAAGACGCTGAGATGTTTGCTGAAATTTGGCTACCACAGCTTCAACTTGCGGCGCATTTCCCGTCGCTGCATTGACGATATCGCCCAAACCTCCTCCACCGGCAATTGTATATTTGACACGGCTGGCGGCTTGTTTGAATTTGCCGAACATGCCGGCATCTTCTGCCGGTGCTTGCACACCCTGCATGAGTTGCAGTAAATTTGCACCTGCCGAAAATGGCGGCTCGGTCTGCCAGATCACAAGCGCGCTGAAATTCGCTTCGGCTTCATCTACGGCACGTAAAACTCCGTCAAGCAGTTCATTATTGACGGTGTGCATTTTGCTCTTGAAACTCAAGATGGCAATATTGTCCCCGCTATGCCACAGGCGCACTTCATCCGTTTCGAAAACAGTTTCGCCATACTGATGTTGTTCAGCCAGTAACGCGTCAGGATAGATTTGTCGCTGATAGACAGGAAGTGTGGATCGTGGCTGATTGGATTTGTTCACCGGCGCATACGAACCTTGAGCACTATGCACACCGGTACGGTCAGGTTCGGTTACCCAAGCCGGCAACTGTGCATTCGACATCGTTTTACCTGCTGATATATCGGCATTGATCCAGCCAGCCACTTGTTGCCAGCCTGCGGCTTGCCAGATCTCAAACGGACCGGTATCCCAACCGAAACCCCAGCGCACAGCCAGATCAAGGTCTCGCGCATTGTTGGCAACGCTGGCGAGTTGCACCGCGCAATAATGAAACGCATCACGCAAAATACACCATACAAATTGAGCTTGCGGGTTTGTGCTATCGCGCAACTTGGCTAATTTTGTTGACCAATCGCGTTCGCGCAGAATATCTTTCACCGCATCATCTGCCTTACCATTGGAAGCACGATAAGTGTAGCTTGCCAAGTCGAACACCTGAATTTCTTTGCCCGCTTTCTGGTACACGCCGCGCTTGGATTTTTGCCCCAGCGCGCCTTGTTCGATCAACTTGCTCATCCATTCAGGCGATTTAAAAAAAGCATGCCAGGGATCTTCTGCCAGATTTTCTTGCATGGTTTTGACAACATGCGAAAACACATCCAGCCCGACCACATCCAATGTGCGGAAGGTTGCACTCTTGGGTCGGCCTAAATATCGCCCGGTAAGCGCATCCACAATATCAAAACTCAAACCCAGA
>CAIRAO010000065.1 GCA_903876625.1 uncultured Gallionellaceae bacterium
AAATTGTTCTACGTATCCAATGACACTATTTACGTCGGCATCCTGCACTTTGTCCCAATTGGCATGCATTGAATAGTCGCGAACCTTCACCATTGAATCGAGCAATGACTTTTGAACGCCCTTGACCAGGCCTTTTGATTTAAGGGCATTTACGACGTCTTGAAGAACCTTATCCGTCACATCAAGACATTGACGTATGGCGTAGCGTTTCAGCGTATCTTCTAAGGCTGCACATGCCAAGACAGCAGCTACATCTTTATGCCCCTCACCCAAAGCAAGTTTTGCCATACCCAAAAAATCTCCTAAAACTTCACTTGAAACTGTGGCTTCAAGATTGAAGGCATAGCCACCTTCGTAGTCAGACTTCGCGGCGAGAAATATTCCTCTCAACGGCATGAGTTCGCTTTCGTAACCACGGCATGCTGCATAATGTGTTTGAAAATTTAGATAGTGCGGAGATGTTTCGCCAAAGGCAGCATGAAGTAAGTTTTGTGAACTCGTGGCCCATTGTTGCCAGCGTGCTGTGTCGTAAAAATTCTCGTCACCAAATTCGTGCGGGACGAATGGGAGAGATAAGAGTTCTTGCTCAAGTTCTACAAATCGTCGGGTGAGTTGTTCGAGGATTAGCATAGTATGTAATGGTTAAAAATTGGGGAGCAGATTATAGAAATCTGGGTGCATCGGTTCCCAGCATCTTGGCAAGTTGTCGCTTGGCTCGTCATGTGAAGGAAATTATCACTCAATTTATTACCAATGTGTGACGATGCTACGCATATTCAGTAGTTTTAATATCAGGGCGTGGATTATCAGTTTGAGGTTCAAAATCGCTGTAATCACAAATCCATTGCCAGTTATTGTTCAAAATCTGGAATACAAAACGATTCTTACTGATGAACTGCTCAGTACTTTCATTCGTTGCCAAGGCTTCACTGCTTATCACGAAAAAAAATAACAGTATCAAAATTGATTTTGTCATATATCCTCCTGAACAATAACCAGCATAGACCATGCCAACTGAATCATATCGGCTTGGAAGGCTTTAAAGTTAGGGAATGATGTTTCATGAGGTACTAAATTGATTGAAACCAGGATGATTAAATTGACGCAAATTGTCACTTTTTCAAAGTTTTTGCCACTGAACTACCAGCAAGCGTAAGGCGCAATCGATATTGCACCAAAGGTAGGCAATTTTCTAAGCTCATGCGAGCTTGAAAAATTGACACCGCCGAATAAAATATCTGGTGCAATGCGAATCAATCTGGGAGGCGAAAATGGGCAAACTCGAAATTATTGATATGGCGCTGCAATTAAAAGCGGCGGAACGCTATGAGGTGGTAGAGAAGATCATGCAAAGTCTGGATAAGTCCGACCCTGAAATTGACCGAGTCTGGGCGGAGGAGGCTCTGCACAGAGCGCAGGCGTGTGATGCCGGGCGCATGAAAACGCTTTCGTTCGAAGAGGTCTTTGGCAACAAGTGATGCGGATTTGATTTGCTGAAGCTGCGAATGAAGAATTGAACGAAGCCTGCGATTGGTTTGAGCGGCGACACTCTGGGCCAGGGCAGCGTTTCAGGCATGATGTGGGCGGAACTGCGCGACTAATTGCTCCGGAAACTTTGAAAGTGCGACCGATTATTCGGTGTGCAACTTCTCAGAATATCCGTTTCGTAAAATCAGACGGTGTGCAAATCGGGTATGTATCCGCCAGTGTTAGCAAATCAAGATCCCCCGTCACCAGGCTATCAGCTTTGCTCGCCAATAAGGTTGCCAATACCATATTGTCTTTTGCATCGCGGGGCACATGGGCTTGGGTTCCTTGTATATCGGCAATCTCTGCTTCAAATCGCAACAGGCTCAAATATCGACCGATGGTATCGTCGTTCCAGAGTAGTCGTTTGCGAATCTTGGGGTAATTCAATACTGTGCCGATTTCGTCCAGCATGGGTTCGGAAAGCACCAAGTTAAAGTGTCCGACTCGCCATGCCGCAATCACCTGACCGGGCGTACTTTTTGGCAGCATCAAACCGGAAATAAAGACGTTGGTATCAACAACCGCCCGCACTTAGCGCTTTCTTGCCTGATTGATGGCGGCATTAATTTCTTGCTGAACGACATTTGCATCTTCGCCTTGGCAAGTAGCGGCAAGTTCATCCGATAATCGGTTGAACTCTTTTTTCATCAGACGAATCTTGTCGAAGAGCACCACATCGACCATCGCGGCAACAGGCGTTCCGCCTTTGGTGATGACAATTTGATCATGTCCATATTGAATTCCGTTTAGCAGTTCACCCAAATTTTGGCGAACCATCATTGCGGTAGCTTCTTTGATCATGGTAATTGACCCAATTGATGTAATTGGGTCAATTGTAGCAGTTTGCTGAAAAATAGACAGTGAAGATAAAAAGTGAAGATAAAAAGTAAATTTCCCACGCACGGATGCGATTCAAACTGATGCGTAGAATACAGGGATGTGGATCGTTGCCAACGCATCCCGGATGTAATGAAATGGAATTCGAAATTTATGCTAAGTCTGGCTAAGATGCACACATTCAATCAATGAAGCCACTCTCTCGCTGGTGGCGAATGGCGACGATGAGTGCAATATTGCGGATAGCATCGTATGCATAAAGTGCCACATATCCGGTTCGTTCGCGTGAGATGACCAGTTACACGATAATTGTTTTCGACAGTTCGACCAACTAAAGGGTGAAGTTTAAGTGTGCTCAAGCCGTCAACCAAAATAGCGACGTTTTCTTTTTTCGCGACAGAGTCTGTGCCGAGTATAAATTCAGTTAGTCGTTTAATGTCTTTAGCAGTTTGCGGCGCGAAGAATAAATAAAGGGTCAGGTTCGGATTAACTTTGTGTTGAATCAGGCCGCCTGTGCTAGCAAACGAATTTGAGGGTCAGGTCTTTGGTTATCATATTTTCATCTGACTACTCGTAAGTTTCCATTTGAAATAAATACCCAATATGGGATTGATAATTCCCATATCGGGTATTATCATGACGGTATGAAAAATCAATCTACAAGCTTAAGTGATGCCTTGTTCTCCAAAGTTCAGGCTCGCGTTCTGGGATTGCTGTTTGGCAATCCTGATCGTAGCTTCTATGCGAACGAATTATTCAGGTTGGCAGGGTCAGGTACGGGGGCTGGTGTGCGCGAGTTGGGTAAACTATCAGCCGCCGGTTTAATCACCGTCAATAAAGTTGGCAATCAAAAGCATTATCAGGCGAATAGGGAAGCTCCAATTTTTGATGAGCTGCGCGGCATTGTGCTAAAAACATTTGGCATGGCAGATGTGTTGCGCCAAGGTTTGCTGCCTATGGCCGATAAAATATCAGTCGCGTTCATCTATGGATCAATTGCAAAAGGTACAGATACTTCGAAGAGTGATATAGATGTCATGGTGATTGGCTCCGAACTAGCTTATCCTGAGGTGTACGCAGCACTCATGCCGGCAGAAGCGCAATTAGGTCGTAAAGTCAGCCCAACCATTTATAGCATGGAAGATGTCGCCAAAAAGTTGCATGAGGGAAATTCATTCCTTACTCGTATAATGGCGCAACCGAAAATCTTTCTGATCGGCTCAGAACATGACCTTGCAGAAACTCGATAACTTAGTCAAAACGGGCAGTCTCAAAGCTGAGCCTGCCAGTCAATCAGAGTTCGCTGGCCTATTGCGTTCCGGTAGGGCTCGACTGATTGATTCCCGCAATGAAACTCTATCTATTGAAAGCCGCTTTGACTTGTCATACAACGCTGCGCATGCCTTGGCATTGGCCGCGCTACGCTGGCATGGCTACCGCTCAGAAAATCGCTACCTTGTTTTTCAGGTTCTCGAACACACACTAGGCATTGCACCGGAAATCTGGCGTGTGCTGGCAATGTGCCATCAGAGACGAAATCTTGCCGAATACGAAGGTCACCTAGAGATTGAGGATCAGCTCGTTTTAGACCTTATCAAGGCGACTCAGTTGGTGCTGGAAAAAGTTTCGGCCTTAGACGCTATTCAAAATTAAATAACTTTATAGATGCTGCTTGGGTAGTGTACCGATAAAGCACGAAGCCTCTAGAATGTTCTGAGTTAGGTTCTGACTTCGATTCTTAAAGTGGAGTTCATTATGACTGAATTTGAAAACCATTAAAATCACTGTCATAAATTGTCCCATTTACTATTGAATTTTCCATAAATCATGACAACCAATTCTCTTCTCATGCGTTATTTCCTTCATGATCTTTTTGAAGGAGTCTTGCATGGCGAAACGTTTGGACGAAGCAACAAAAAAGCGACTGCGTGCCGGCAGAATGCTGCTG
>CAIRAO010000066.1 GCA_903876625.1 uncultured Gallionellaceae bacterium
GAATATTTCGACAGCGCATATTTTAATTACCAACTAGACAAGGAAAATGGCAATATCAGTCGAATAGCTGAAAAAATTGGCATTGAACGTACACACTTATATAGAAAATTAAAGCAATTGGGAATTAAACCCCATAAATAGAAGAACATAATAAAAGTGCTATTGATTATCACGATATTGCCCAAATCGAATCAGTACGGCATAATCGACACTCTTCGCCTTAATAATGATTATTGAAAATTTTAAACTTGTAATTCAGGTTGTTTCTTAGGAGGCTGTCAAATGTCCGTGTCACGTAATGTAACTCACCCAAAATATAATGATGTAACTGGTGCCATTCGTGCGCTGGCAATGGACGCGGTCCAAAAAGCAAATTCTGGCCATCCAGGAGCTCCGATGGGAATGGCCGAAATTGCCGAAGTTTTATGGAACCATCATCTACGTCACAACCCGGCTAATCCGAAGTGGGCAGATCGCGACCGCTTTGTGCAATCTAACGGCCATGGTTCAATGCTGATTTATGCATTACTGCATTTAACTGGTTATGACTTGCCAATAGAAGAGCTGAAACGATTTCGACAAATGCATTCCAAAACTCCGGGTCATCCGGAATATGGCTACACCGCAGGAGTGGAAACAACTACAGGTCCTTTGGGTCAAGGTATTACCAATGCAGTTGGTATGGCGATGGCAGAAAAGCTATTAGCCAATGAATTCAATAAACCGGGTCATGAGATCGTAAACCATCACACTTACGTATTTATGGGCGATGGTTGCATGATGGAAGGAATCTCACATGAAGCCTGTGCACTGGCAGGAACGTGGGGTCTGGGCAAATTGATTGCGTTCTGGGATGACAACAATATTTCTATCGACGGCCACACAGATGGCTGGTTTACAGACGATACACCGAAACGCTTTGAAGCATATGGATGGCATGTTATAGCTGACGTGCAAGGTCACGATTCCGAAGCGCTTAATGCAGCGATTGTTGCAGCTAAAGCCGTAACTGACAAACCAACTTTGATCTGCTGCAAAACGATCATCGGAGCAGGTTCGCCAAATAAAGAGGGTACTCATGATGTGCATGGTGCAGCACTAGGAGACGCAGAAATTGCAGCTACTCGTAACAACATAGGCTGGAACTTCCCACCGTTTGAAATCCCTAAACATGTGTATGAAGCTTGGGATGCTCGTACCAAGGGTGAAGGATTGGAAAAGTTGTGGAATAACAAATTTGCAGAATATAAAAAGGCGTTTCCAAAAGAAGCGGCAGAATTTGAGCGTCGCACAAAGGGAGACCTTCCTGCGAACTGGACAGATTTTGCCGCCAATGCTATTGCAGCTATCAATGATAAAGGCGAAACTATTGCCACACGCAAGGCTTCACAAAACGCTATTAATGCACTAGTGCCAGCACTGCCAGAGTTCTTGGGTGGTTCAGCTGACTTGACGGGCTCGAACCTAACTAACTGGACAGGCGCACACCATGTAAGCGGGAAAAAACCAGGCAATTACATCAGTTATGGCGTACGTGAATTTGGTATGTCGCACATCATGAACGGCATGGCATTGCACGGCGGACTACTACCTTTTGGTGGCACCTTTCTGATGTTCTCGGAATATGCACGAAATGCCTTGCGCATGTCGGCATTGATGAAACAACGAGTGATCTTTGTGTTCACGCATGACTCAATTGGATTGGGTGAAGATGGTCCGACCCATCAACCAGTAGAACAAACAACCACGCTGCGTTTTATCCCGAATATGGATACGTGGCGCCCCTGTGACACAGTTGAGTCTATTGTGTCATGGGTAGCGTCGGTTGAACGTAAAGATGGTCCAAGCTCACTGATATTTAGCCGACAGAATCTGGCATTCCAAAAACGTGATGCGACGCAGATTGCGAATATCCGCAAGGGTGGTTACGTTCTTTCAGAAGCAGCCAATGGAAAACCACAAGCAATTATTATTTCAACAGGCTCAGAAGTTGATCTGGCAGTGAAAGCACAAGCGGCCTTAGCAGCAGAAGGAATTAACGTACGTGTGGTATCTATGCCATCAACCAATGTGTTCGATCGTCAAGACCAAAGCTATAAAGACAGTGTACTAATCAAAGGCGTCAAGCGCGTGGCTGTAGAAGCTGGAGTGACAGGACTGTGGCACAAGTATGTTGGCTTGGATGGTGCCGTGATCGGAATGGATTGCTTTGGGGAATCCGCACCAGCTCCGGAATTATTTAAACACTTTGGATTTACAGTAGAAAATGTAGTAAAGACGGTTAAGGGCGTTTTGTAATTACGACAATAATTTTTAATAGTAGGGAGAGAGAAAATGGCAATAAAAGTAGGTATTAATGGATTTGGCCGAATTGGACGCATGGTGTTTAGAGCTGCGACAAAAGATTTTCCGGAAATCGAAGTAGTCGCTATCAATGACTTGTTGGAACCAGATTATCTGGCATATATGCTGAAGTACGACTCTGTACACGGACGCTTCAATGGCGATGTCGCGGTAAGTGGAAACAATCTTATTGTTAATGGCAAAACGATTCGCCTGACAGCAGAAAAAGATCCGGCCAATTTGAAGTGGAAAGAAGTTGGTGCAGAAATCGTAATCGAATGTACAGGATTTTTCCTGACAAAAGAAACTTGCCAGAAACATATTGATGCGGGTGCTAAAAAAGTTGTGCAATCTGCCCCATCCAAAGATGACACACCAATGTTTGTATACGGTGTGAACCATGACACCTATAAAGGTGAAAGCATTGTCTCTGCCGCTTCCTGCACAACTAATGCATTGGCGCCAGTTGCAAAAGTATTAAATGATACTTTCGGTATTAAGCGCGGCTTGATGACAACTGTTCACGCGGCGACTGCAACTCAAAAAACAGTCGACGGACCATCAAATAAAGATTGGCGCGGTGGTCGCGGGATTTTGGAAAACATCATTCCTTCATCCACAGGCGCAGCCAAGGCGGTCGGTATTGTTATTCCCGCGTTGAACAAAAAATTGACTGGCATGGCTTTCCGTGTTCCAACATCCGACGTGTCTGTGGTTGATTTGACATGCGAGTTGAACAAAGAAGCAACTTACGATCAGATCGTTGCAGCGATGAAGGCTGCTTCGGAAAATGGTCCTCTAAAGGGTGTTCTCGGATTTACCAACGAAAAGGTGGTGTCAACTGATTTCCGCGGATGCGTTAACCCGTCTATATTTGATGCAGAAGCAGGAATTGCGCTTGATCCTACCTTTGTCAAAGTCGTGGCTTGGTACGATAACGAATACGGTTACACCTGTAACCTGATGCGTTTGGTACGTCACGTCGCCAAGTAATTTGTCTCGATAAAGGGCTGGCCTGTGCCAGCCCTTTTAGCTTTAAACCCGTACAAAGGAAAAAACATGTCTGTTATCAAATTGACCGATTTGGCGCTTAAAGGTAAGCGTGTATTGATTCGTTCCGATCTCAATGTTCCTGTCAAAGATGGCAAAGTAACCTCTGACGCACGTATTACAGCTTCGATGGCAACTATCAATTTTGCGCTCAAAGCCGGCGCGAAAGTAATGGTTACCTCCCATTTGGGTCGCCCCGAAGAAGGTGTTTGTTCAGAAGAAAACTCACTCAAACCTGTTGCCGATGTTATCTCCAGCAAACTAGGCAAGCCAGTGCGCCTGATTAAAGATTGGGTCGATGGGGGCTTTCAAGTTGCGGATGGTGAATTGGTATTGCTGGAAAACTGCCGATTCAACAAAGGCGAAAAAAAGAATGTCGACGAAACGGCTAAAAAATACGCAGCTTTGTGCGATGTATTCGTGATGGATGCTTTCGGTACAGCACATCGCGCCGAAGCTTCGACTCACGGCGTAGCAAAATATGCACCCGTTGCAGCCGCAGGTATCCTGCTGACCGAAGAATTGGAAGCTTTAACCAAGGCATTACTGAGCCCGGCGCGTCCGATGGTGGCTATTGTTGGAGGCTCCAAAGTTTCGACAAAACTGACAGTGCTGGAATCGTTGTCTGAAAAGTGTGAGCAACTCGTGGTTGGCGGCGGCATTGCCAATACATTCCTCAAAGCAGTGGGAAAGAACGTTGGAAAATCTTTGTGTGAAGCTGATCTCGTTCCAACAGCCCAAGCACTGATTGAGAAAATGAAAAAACGTGGTGCAAGTATTCCTATTGCGGTGGATGTAGTTGTCGGTAAGAAATTTGATGCCAATGAACCGGCCGTGTTGAAGAACGCAAGTGATGTAGCTGACGATGACATGATTTTTGACATCGGTCCAAAGTCAGCAAAAGAACTTGCCGACATCATCATGAAAGCAGGAACAGTAGTTTGGAACGGGCCGGTAGGAGTGTTCGAATTTGACCAGTTTGGTGAAGGTACCAAAACGATTGCTATGGCAATTGCGAACACCAACGCTTTTACCTTGGCGGGTGGTGGCGACACCATCGCGGCAATTCAAAAATACGACATCTACGACAAAGTGTCGTATATTTCTACGGCAGGCGGTGCGTTTTTGGAATTCCTGGAAGGCAAAACTTTGCCAGCAGTGGAAATTTTGGAACAACGCGCCAAGAAATAACTTACTAGGATTCTCATGCTTCGTAGAACAAAAATAGTAGCAACATTAGGGCCTGCCTCCAGTGACCAAAAAGTACTGGAGCAAATGATACGTGCCGGGGTGGATGTCGTTCGGATGAACTTCTCCCATGGCACCGCTCAAGATCATATGGGGAGGGCAGAAAAGGTAAGGGCAGCAGCATTGGCAGCAGGACGCACCATTGGCATTTTGGCCGACTTGCAAGGTCCCAAAATTCGAGTACGCAAATTTGAGAACGATAAAATCACCTTGGAAAAAGGTGACAAATTTATTCTTGATGCCTCCCTAGATGGTTTGGGAAACCAAGAACGTGTTGGTCTGGATTATAAAGAATTACCTAATGATGTTGATGTGGGCACAGTGCTGTTGCTTAATGACGGGATGCTTGAGTTTCATGTTACTGGAGTCAAGGGAACAGAAGTAAATTGTGTTGTCGTACGCGGTGGAGTGTTATCCAATAACAAAGGTATAAACCGCAAAGGCGGCGGACTTACTGCACCAGCATTAACAGATAAAGATAAAGAAGACATCAAAACAGCAGCGTTAATCAAAGCGGATTTCTTGGCTGTTTCATTTCCGCGTTCATCCGAAGACATGAAATTGGCACGAGAACTAATGCATGCAGCAGGCGGCAAAAGTTTGCTAGTTGCCAAGATAGAGCGCGCTGAAGCTATTCCTGTTTTGGGAGAAATCATCGATGCCTCCGATGTGATCATGGTTGCACGTGGTGACTTGTCTGTTGAAGTCGGTGATGCTGCCGTTCCAGGTTTGCAAAAGAAAATGATCAAGATGGCTCGAGCCAGAAATAAGTTGGTCATTACTGCAACGCAAATGATGGAATCAATGATATCGAACCCGATTCCAACCAGAGCTGAAGTATCCGACGTGGCTAATGCGGTTTTGGACGGAACTGATGCGGTTATGTTGTCCGCTGAAACTGCTGTGGGTGACTATCCGATAGAAACAATTGAAGCAATGGCACGTATCTGTGTTAACGCTGAAGAAGAAACCGAAGATACGGTGGTCGATCGCCGATTGGATAGTACAAAATTTTCTCGCATCGACCAATCTATCGCAATGTCGGCACTGTACACCGCTTCACACTTTAAGGTTAAAGCAATTGTGGCGTTGACGCAATCCGGATCAACCGCTCTTTGGATGTCTCGTATTAGCGCCGGCACGCCGATCTTTGCAATGACACCAATGGAAGCAACGTTGCGGAAAGTCACACTATTCAGTGGCGTTCATCCAATCGCATTCAAGAGCACATCCAAAGATCACTCTGTGACATTGCGCCTGGCCGAAGACGAACTAGTTCGTTTGGGGTTGGTTCAGGATGATGATCTAATCGTGATGACGGTGGGTGAAGCGATTGGTCAAACCGGGCACACTAATACCCTGAAAATTGTTCGCGTGGGTGATCATCGACTCAATAATTAAATAACGTAACCAAGAAACAAAGTTTTATTTTAGTATTAAATAACTACTGGAGGAAAAAATGGCACTTGTATCCTTACGTCAACTTCTCGATCACGCGGCAGAGAATAGCTACGGTTTACCCGCGTTCAACGTTAATAACCTCGAACAAGTCAAAGCAATCATGGAAGCGGCTGATGAATGTAACAGCCCGGTAATCATGCAAGGTTCCGCCGGCGCGCGCAAATATGCCGGTGAAGCGTTTCTGCGCCACCTCATCGAAGCAGCGGTAGAAGCTTATCCGCATATACCAATCGTTATGCACCAAGACCACGGTGCTTCACCGGCAGTTTGTATTAATGCGATCAAGTCCAATTTCTCCAGCGTGATGATGGACGGATCATTGAAAGAAGATGCCAAAACTCCAGCATCTTTCGAATACAACGTCGACGTTACTCGTCGTGTAGTAGATATGTCTCACGCAGTGGGCGTTTCAGTTGAAGGTGAATTGGGTTGTCTGGGTTCGTTGGAAAGTGGCATGGGTGAAAAAGAAGATGGCCATGGTGCTGAAGGTGTGTTGACCCACGACCAGCTGCTAACCGATCCTGAAGAAGCAGCTCAGTTTGTAAAGCAGACCGGCGTAGATGCGTTGGCAATTGCTATCGGTACATCGCACGGCGCTTATAAATTTACCAAACCACCCACAGGGGATACTTTGGCAATCAGCCGCATCAAAGAAATTCATGCGCGCATACCCAATACTCATCTGGTGATGCACGGTTCCTCTTCCGTTCCACAAGAGTGGCTGAAGATCATCAACGAATTTGGTGGTGATATGGGTCAGACCTATGGTGTTCCGGTAGAAGAAATTGTCGAAGGCATCAAGCACGGAGTACGCAAGGTCAATATCGACACCGACCTGCGCATGGCTTCAAGCGGATCAGTGCGTCGTTACCTGGCGCAAAATCCAAAGGACTTCGATCCGCGTAAATTCCTGGCCGTTTCCACCAAAGCGATGAAGGAAATTTGCAAAGCTCGCTACGAGGCATTTGGTTCAGCCGGGCAAGCAGGAAAGATTAAGCCAATTTCACTAGAAGCCATGGCGAGCCGATATGCTAAGGGTGAGTTGAAAGCAATCGTAAAGTAATTTTGTAATAAGCAGCAAAACAGAAAGCGGCCTTCGGGTCGCTTTTTGTTTTATGAGGCATACGTTTCTTAAAGTAATAGTACACATTAATTTGAAACTCAAAACTGGAACTCAAATATCAAATCGTCCAAGAAAAAAATTCGAATAACCGCTTTGTGGGAGGGAAAAACAAAGAGTAGACTTCCGTAGTCGGCCCAGACTGTGTAAAAACTCAGAAACTGCAAATGGCTCGCGAATTTCTGATTTGCAGCAACTCGTAGGCACAGTTACAAGCTTACAGTGA
>CAIRAO010000067.1 GCA_903876625.1 uncultured Gallionellaceae bacterium
ATGCTGTGCGCGCACTGAGCCATTTCCACAGTACATTGAATCTACCGGGCAATATTTATCACAGCCCCAGCAAATACGCTCTGGGTGTTTAGGTAGTATAGGAAACTTCTTTGCCATAACCCGATGCTTTGATGTCTCAAGTCAGCGATGATTTGAAAGGCAATTCTACGCCCAGATTGTGTTGGTAACTAACCATTTCTTGACTGAATAACTTATATATTTTCAACGCAAAATGTATAATGCAACCTTGATGCAGATATAAGAATTTTATCTTGGTAAATAGTTCCTGTCATTGAGCGCCACTTGAAGCACATCATCACCAACCAAAATCACAACGCATCCTCACAGATCAAAGGGCTAGGTGCAGCGATACTTCCCATGAATTGCCGCTTTGACACCAGCTTGAATAAGTAGCTGAAACATACCAGAAACGAATGGAATATTGAGTGACAGAAATTACAACCACCCGCGCAGTCCGCAAGACAACTTCGTCTTCCATTAATCGTTGGTTGCCCGCGTTGGCACTTTTCCTCCTTACATTCACGTGGGGATATACATGGGTGCTCTCTAAACAAGCTTTGGCCTATGCGCCACCCTTTGCTTTTGCTGCTGAACGTGCAGTTGGCGGTGCTTTAGCTTTGTTTTTGCTACTCAAATTCCTTGGGCGATCAGTTAGTTTAGTGGCACCCGGCCCTACCTTGGCAATCGGCTTAACGCAGGTTGCAGCTTTCATGTTGTTACAGACCTGGGCACTCGTTGAAGGCGGCCCCGGAAAAACAGCGGTGCTGATCTTTACCATGCCTATCTGGACTCTGCTATTGGCATGGCCAGTTTTGGGCGAACGCATACGAGGTAAACAATGGCTGGCTGCCTTGAGCACACTGACTGGCTTATTACTCATCATCGAGCCTTGGGATATGCATTCCAGTCTGTTCAGCAAATTCCTCGGAGTCATGGCCGCACTTTGCTGGGCCATCGGCTCAATTTTAATCAAGCGCCTGCGTTCTCAGCATAAGGTAGACCTGCTTTCGCTTACCGCATGGCAATTGTTGATTGGAGCTGTGCCTTTAGTATTAATTGCAGCGATCACGCCAGAACATTCAACGCAGTGGACACCTTCATATATTGGCATTCTTTGTTTCGTATCAACAGTCAGTACCGGTTTGTGTTGGTGGTTATGGATCTACATTCTCGACCGAGTGCCTGCTTGGGAAGCCAGTTTGTCTGTGCTTGGAATCCCGGTTGTAGCCATTCTTTCTTCCCGCCTGACAATGGGGGAAGAATTCAAAGGTATCGAAATAACGGGAATTCTGCTTATTGGTGGTGGTCTAGCATTGCTGTCCTTCATTAGTTGGGCAAGCTGTCGCTCATTGAAGTGAATTTAACAGCAGTTTTGTGCCAATAATATAAAGAAACGTTGCGAATATTTTTTTCAAAGTTGGAACCGGTAGTTTATGCGAAGCCCTTACTCCAATAGGCGCGACAAGCACACTTGCCACCACAAGGCCCGCAAGTGAAGGAAGATGAACAAAACCAAAGCTCCATTCCGGCAAGTTACCAATTCCAATTCCGTTAATGATGTATCCAATTGTTCCTGCTAAAGCAATTGGGAATCCGATCGCAGCTGAAGTGCCAATCGCATTATGCATTTTGACATTGCTCCAGGTCATAAAAGGCACTGACAGTGCACCCCCACCTATTCCAACAAAACTTGAGAACAAGCCAATGATGCTTCCAGCGGTGAACATGCCAACCACGCCCGGCAGTTGGCGTACGGGTTTTGGTTTGATGTTCAACAAAATTTGTGTAGCCACGTAGAACACGAAAACAATAAAGATCACCTTGAGTAAACCAGCTGGAAGTTTTGCAACAATCCAAGTGCCAACAAATGTTCCGATCAAAATGCCCGGTGTGATGCGTTTCACGATGCTCCAGTTAACAGCACCGTGTTCATGATGTGCACGTAGGCTCGAAACCGAGGTGAAAATGATGCTGGCTAGCGATGTTCCTATCGCGATATGAATCATATGATCAACAGGAAAATGTTGTGCTGCAAAGATGTACAGTAAAATCGGCACGATCAAGACGCCGCCACCCACACCCAATAATCCGGCTAAAAACCCGGCGACACTTCCTGCAATAAGATAAAGCAAAATCAATTCCCAGCCAAACATTCACGACCCCTTTTGTGACTGACATTAAATAATCAGTTAGCCACGGATTATTTAGAATTTATAGATTGAGGCAAGCGGAAAACACCACACCTGGTATCGCTAAACTAGTTCAACCAATCTGCCAAGGACCTGAAACTGTTGAAATCAGAAACAGCGCGAGCTGAAATTTCCGAATGTTCTGCTCCGATTAATTTCGCAAGGTCATTTCCCGGCCCGAGTTCGATCACTTTATCAATTCCCGATTCCGCGATTGAATCCATACATTCATCCCATCGAATAGTCGCTGAAATCTGCCTTGCAAGCGCGTTGATTGCTTCATCGCGTGACTTTACAGGCATCGCTTCTACCGTACCTAATACGTTTATGCGTGGCATAGAAATAGCGCTGGAATTCAGAATGTCGCGAAAAGCATCGGATGCGCCAGCAAGGTAATGACTGTGCGCAGGAATCGTTACGGACAACCGTAAAAGATTCGGGTTCAACCCTTTAAGTTCGACCACGAAACGCGAGATCGATTCATCTGAACCCGCAAGGACTATCTCTCCGTCTCTTCTTTTGATTGCAATATCCAAATGATTTTCCTTGATTGCGCGATCACGCACAGCAAGGGTTGTGGGAGAAACACGTCCTCTCCACAACACCATACAACCTTCATTCTTAAACTGGCTACCTGCTGATTCATCCATCAGGCGCGCACGTTCACGCACCAGTTTTAAAGTTTCTATTGCAGAAAGCCCACCGGCAACAAAATAACCGATCAATTCTCCCAGTGAGTATCCTGCAATTAGTTTGATCTCGGGTAACAGCGAAGATATTCGCACCCAAGTCGCCATCTGGTAACACGCGATTCCGAATTGAGCATTTGAATTCAGAAATATACTTTTCTCATCGAGGCTGTTCCACCATAGAGCAATGTCCTTTCCAAGAACTTCACTTGCCGCCTCGCGGATCGATGAACATTCTGGAACCAGCAACACTTCATCCAGCATCTCTCGATGTTGACCAGCCTGACCCGAGCAAAGTATGGCAAGCCGCATTTCAATTGGATCGCTTAGAAATGGCTTCGATATTGTGAACGGTCCATGTGGCGGCAACTAAATCAGCACTACCCCCGGGGCTTAAATTTCGCACAACGAATTCACGGTGTAATGCAAGTATGCGTGACTGCCATCGGGCAGATTCAACTCCGCCACTTAAATTGAAATTGGCGGCAGATTGGCACACAAATGCTAACCCCGCTTTACCTCCCCTCCACAGTAAATTGGTATCTGGAAGATGCTCCATCAAAGTCATTAAAGTACCGATCAACGCTGTTTCGCGGTCATATCCGTTTTGCAGGAGTTTGCGCAAAATCGGCAATCCAATTGTATAGACGGTTGGGAATCCTGACGCGGCTTCCATCCTCGCGCCACCTGTCGCATATTTTTCAAAAACTTGATTGCCGTGTGAGGCAGGTGATCTATCTCGTCCAGACAATATTTCAGCACCCCACACATCTGCTACAACTTCACCGCAACTGTAATCCGTCATAGTGGAGTCCGACTTTCGTCTTGCAGCTGCCGCAACCAACAATCCCAGATTAAATATCGCACCCCGATGCGTATTGATACCACCTGTCGCTTTCAGCATACTTTGTTCTGCTTCAATACCGATTTTCTGAAGCGCGGCAAAAGAACATCCACGTGCGCCGGCACTTGCAAGTGCCGCGAAGCTACCTTGCAGTGAATCAATACTGGAGAAAAAAGTACCCAGATGCATATCGCGATGGCTGCCAGAATCCACCGGCGAAACCAGACCCGGCT
Source organism: uncultured Gallionellaceae bacterium (assembly GCA_903876625.1). Taxonomy (GTDB): domain Bacteria; phylum Pseudomonadota; class Gammaproteobacteria; order Burkholderiales; family Gallionellaceae; genus PALSA-1006. Next base: position 3,977 of record CAIRAO010000067.1, read on the forward strand.
TTGGCCAAGCCATTACTTCGTATCGAAGTGAATCCAGGCATCTTCGATCCAAATCCAAAAAGTATTTATTTGAATCGCAAAGTCTGACTAGTGCGTTCTTGTTGGTTTCGGTCACGGTTTGCATATCACGCCGCAATCAAATTTGAGTGGATGAATTGTTCAACGGGAATCAGTCGAATCTCACTATACGATTTGGCGAGAACATTGTATGTTGATTCTGTTCTCATTGCTGCAGCCAACTCTCGCCAAGGTACAGCCCAACCGGAAGGGGATAAAATTTCTCCGTCAATACGCGGCACATAAAACGGAAGTATCTCCATTTCCGCAAGAAGCGCGAGATGATTTTTTTCATCACAAATTTCCAACAACAAATCCAGATCACTCGCCTCGTCCAGATATTTTAGTCCGGAGAAAATCTCGGATGACAGCGAACCATACACGCGCGCGACTATTTCAAATCTTTCAAATAACGCAACAAGGTTGTTCAAGCTGATTCGCCAATTCTGCGGAGCAAATTTAATCGAATCTGAAAGCAGGATAGGACGGGAATGCCGGATGATTGCATTTCTATTTGCCTTAAGCATGACGCGAGTTCTCGACGGAGCAGATGGCAATGTGAACCCTAGAATGATTTGATTTGTTTCGATCAACTGCTTATCGGATTGGCGAGCTACAACTAGAGGAAAGCCGTTATTTACCCAGCTGCGAGCATATTCTGCTTGTTGTTCACTAGCAAAAAGGCCAACATCAATTTTCGGATCTAGCCAAACTAAATCGTGGCGTTGATATTGAAATTGACTCACGAGTTGACCACGAGTGACTTTATCGGCGCAGCCATGTGCCGCCCACCGCGCTCAAGCCCGATTGCAGCTCGAGCATCGGAGTTAGTAGCCTTGTCAAGTGCGTCAATCAACCGTTGGGGCCAATTATCTTGCTCAGTCCATATCTCGTGAATGCCTCCCATACGCCAGAAATTCTCGGCACCTGGAGCAAAAACTGGAGAAGCCTTGGCAAGATCTTCCAAACGTTCGAGACTGATCTTAGTCACACGCGACATGGCACGTAGATCCATCACCCGCACTTGTGCATCGGGTAGTGCGCAGATACAGTCGGACATCATTCCATAGGCAAGGAATCCACCGCTCACTGCTTCACCGCTAATAATCGTCAACAATCGGTGGTTATGCCTGCGCGCCAGATCGACGCAACGCACGACATGTGCAAAATAGCCATTGAGACCGAGCAATTCTTCGTGCCGAGACAATGCCTGTCCTTGAGTATCAGCGATAAAAATAATAGGCCGTGGTGATTTCCCACTGACTGTATCTTCGCTTACAACCTGAAGTATTGCTGCTGATATTTGTAGCGCAATAGTTCCGTCTATCGCGGCGTGATCTCGCGTTCCAATGACAGCCATATCACGGCCATCAATGTCTGCTGTGCCTTGCAGGAAAAGTCCGTTGAATTTCAACTGGTGGCATCCAACGCCGAACAAGCGGTCATATAACTTCAGGTCGATCATAACAACACACTCATTTGCTGATTAAACTCCTCAACGGTCATATCCGGAACACGTGCAGAATCGGTAAACATATCCTGCCATATCTCACGACCATCTCTGGCACCTTCAAAACGTGTTCTTCTATTAACCAGATTCGACTGAGCGGCAAGTAGCACAGCGAGATCGTCCGCTACGAGCGTTTGCGTTTTATATCGTTCGACAAGTTGAATTGCTGCTGTGCGGAAAGCTGGAATAAGATCATCCACCAAGACCGTCGCTTCGCCCAAGGCACGTCTCAACTTGCCGCCAGTAATTCTCCACACCAGCGCACGGTCTCGGGAATCAAACTCATCGACGCCCTTTACGGTTTCAATGACTTCGGGGCCTGACAATCCAAGACGACCTTGTTCAGACATCACAAGTTCATTACAAATACGGGTGACGATGCCCATTCCTCCAAAAGCGCCGCAGGAGCCACCCACCAAAGCCAGCACCGGAATGCCAGCAGCCTGTACCTGAAGCAAGCTACGTACAATTTCAGAAAGCGCAATCAAACCAGCGTTAGCCTCGTGCAGACGTACACCGCCAGAATCTGCCAGCAGTAAAACCGCAGCAGGTTTTTTGGCTAAGGCCTTCTCAAGCAAACCACAAATTTTTGCGCCGTGCACTTCGCCTACTGAGCCTCCGTAAAACCGTCCTTCCTGCGCAATCACTAATACTGAATGTCCTGCCAATTTAGCTTGTCCGACAATTACACCGTCATCTAACGCTAAAGGAGAATCCAAAAGCGCCAGATGAGGGCTGGTTTTTCGCAACTCAGGTGGACAATATTCAGTAAATGAATCCGCATCGACCAGCGCATTCACACGCTTCCGTGCCGAGGCTTCAAAATAGCTGATTTGGAGTCTGTTCATTTTGTATCACCGCAACAGATTTCAAAGGCTTGATCCAAGCGCAGACTTACCACAGCCGGTGTTGCGCCTGCATCATTGATCGTAAAATTAAATCCGCCCGCCGCGTTTCGACGAGCAAAATCTTTGAGGACCGCTTCCCAAATATCGCGAAAGCCATGTGCGGAGGTATTCACTTCCACTGTGCAAGTATCTTTAGTTACAGTTGACTCAACCAGAATTTCCAGATTGCCGGAGGAGACGACACCGCAAATCGCGCTCGGCTTGATTTCCTGTGCAGGTGCTGACGACGACAATTTAAGCGTAAATTTTTCCATCGAATGTATTCTTTTACCAGTTGCGAAATTGTTTGGGTGGTTCGTATAAACCACTGGACAAATGCACCAGATCCTTGATGCTGCGCGCTGCCAGCAAATCACGTGTGGCATCGCTCTTTTTGATTCCCAGATCTTCCGGGCGTCGGATGATGCCGCGATCACGCAGATTTTCCACCATGCGCGCATCGCGTGCCATACCCACAGGGGTGTAACCCGCCACACCACGGATCGCCTGCTCGCGCTCTTCTTGTGTTCTGCACAACAAGAGATTGGCAATTCCTTCTTCGGTAATGATATGCGTCATATCTTCACCATAGATCATCACCGGCGGTAATTCCATATTAGCCGTCTCGGCCAGCTCCCATGCGTCGAGTCGTTCAACAAATGTCGGGTGCATATGTTCGCGGAAAGTTTCAACAATCTGCACAACTAATTTTTGTCCGCGCGGCATTTCTTTATTTCCTCGACCTTCTCGTCCGGCTCGAAGCCACGCAGCTGATGCATGACGTCGCCCCCGCGCATCAGCTCCCATATTCGGTGCCCCGCCAAAGCCGGCAATGCGTCCTTTGGTTGCAGTTGAACTGTTAGCATGTAAATCGATTTGCAAGGTCGAGCCAATAAACAGATCACAAGCGTAGTGACCCGCCGCCTGACTGAATGCACGATTGGAGCGCATCGAGCCATCTGCCCCCACGAAAAATATGTCGGGACGCGCTGCGGTATATTTTTCCATACCAACCTCAGAACCAAAACAATGAACCGATTCGACAAAACCTGCTTCGATAGCGGGAATCAATGTCGGATGTGGATTAAGTGCCCAATGCGTACAGATTTTTCCTTTCAGTCCCAAATCGGCAGCGTATGTCGGCAGTAATAATTCGATCGCTGCGGTATCAAAGCCGATGCCGTGATTCAATCTTTTAATACCGTACTCTGCATACAAGCCTTTAATGGCGATCATTCCCATCAGTACCTGAATCTCAGTGACCTGAGCGGGGTCGCGCGTAAATAACGGTTCGATGTAATGCGGCGTCGGCGCTTTAACCACAAAATTCACCCAATCAGCGGGAATATCAACACGCGGTAATTTATCCACGATCTCGTTAACTTGGGCGATAACAATTCCGCCTTTGAAGGCAGTTGCTTCAACAATCGCCGGTGTGTCCTCGGTATTGGGCCCTGTGTAAAGATTACCTTCATGGTCCGCAGCTTGTGCCGCAATCAGTGCGACTCTGGGTGTCAGGTCAACAAAATAACGGGAGAATAATTCCAGATAAGTATGGATCGCACCGATGGTGATTTTCTTATTTTCAACAAGACGTGCCAAGCGAGCCGCTTGCGGGCCTGAAAATGAGAAATCAATCCGACTGACCTGCCCTCTCTCGATCAAATCGATATGTTCGGGAAGTGCCAGCACTGATTGAACCAAGTGGAGATCACATACCATTAAAGCATTCGTACTAACTAAACTGCGCGCGAGAAAGTCCGCCTGTTTCTGATTGTTACCCTCAATACAGACTCGATCTCCCGGCTCGATCACTGCCTCTAGCAGTTGCACGATTTTGTCTGGGGAAACCAAACGTCCTCTTGAAAGACTTTGCGCACGAAGCAGACGCTCGGATCGACTGATTTCGAGTTTATTCCAGCACCTCAGTGAGTTATCAGCGCTCGTCATTTATTACTCATCCCATAAACCGCATCAGGAAACGAAGTGGCAATCTGTGGGAATACGCAAATCAATAACACCGCCAAAATCATCAATCCCACAAAAGGGATCACTCCCCAGATAATGTCCTTCAGTGGAATATCTGGTGCAATATTCTTGATGACGAAAATATTGAGTCCGACGGGTGGATGTATCAGTCCCATTTCCATCACGATGGTCATCACCACCCCGAACCAGATCATGTCAAAACCGGCCGCTTTAAGTGGAGGTAAAATAATGGGTGCGGTCATCAAAATAATCGACACCGGCGGCAAGAAGAACCCTAGCACGACGACCATAAGCAGTATCACTGTCAGCAACACCCATTTGGATAGACTGAGTGCGACAATGCCTTCTGCCGCTGACTGGCTGATATGTAGATAACTCATCACATAGGAATAAAGTAGTGACATTCCTATGATGAACATCAGCATGGTCGACTCTTTGAGCGTACTCGACAAAACGGGTTTCAGTTGAGACGGTCGCCACATCTTGTAAATCACAGCGATCAGAATCAGTGCCAAGAGTCCGCCTAATCCTGCAGTTTCAGAAGGCGTGGCGAATCCGCCATATAAAGCGATCATCACACCAACAAGTAAAATGACGAACGGAAGCACGCGTGGTAGCAATCTGAATTTATCAGCAAGCGTCAGCTCCATTGCTTCGAGATAGGCTGATTTTTCTCCACCTCTATTGAAAGTATCGAGCGCTTCCTTATATTCTTTTTTGTAGCGAAATGCAGCGTAACCAGAGAAAAGTACCACCATCAGAATTCCCGGACCAATACCTGCCAAAAATAATCTGCCCAAGGATTGTTCTGCGGCTACCGAAAACAAAATCATGACAATAGAGGGTGGCAGTAGAATTCCCAAGGTGCCACCCGCGGCGATGATGCCTGCTGCAAAGCGCGGGGAATAGCCTCTTGCCCGCATTTCTGGAATCCCAGCGCTGCCAATTGCGGAACACGTCGCCGGACTTGAACCCGACATCGCTGCAAATAATGCACAGGCGAAGACATTGGCAATGCCCAATCCTCCGGGAATTTTATGCATCCAGGCGTGAATAGCCAAATAGAGATCTTTACCGGCTCTCGACTTGCCGATTGCCGCACCCTTGAGAATGAAAAGAGGGACCGAGAGCAAAGTGATATTTGCCATTTCTTCATATACATTCAAAGTCACGGTATCCAGCGAACTGCCCGGCATGAAGATGAACATAAAAATGACTGCAATGCTACCTAGTGCAAATGCAATCGGCATTCCGGAAAACATAAACAGCAAAGTACCAATTCCATATAGTGCACCAATCACACCCACGCTCATTGCTTGACTCCTTTGCTATTTAGACCAATCAGTATCTGAAATAGAATCTGAAAACACAGCAAAGTCATTCCGGCTGCCAATAAGCCATAGGGTATCCAGAGCGGAGGTCCCCAGGATGAAGAAGAAGTCTGTCCTTCTACAACGGCTTCATGGAGCATGCTCCAGGCCTTGTAGGTAAAAAAAGTGCAGAATGTAAATGAAGCGATATCGCACACTAACAGGCGTAGGCGATTGACCAAGGGGGAAAGAAAACCTTCCAACGCGCTGATCCCGATGTGTCCACGCTCGCCTTGCACAAATGCCGCGCACATAAAAACAGCACCCACAAGCAGAAATACAGAAACTTCGTCCTGCCAATCGGTTGGCACTTTAAGGAAATAGCGCAGCACCACACTCAGGGTAAGCACTAGGCAAGCAGCCAAAAGAGCGAGCATTGAAACAGTCATCACAATGTTGTTTATCTTCTGCTGCAGATTTACAACCGACCCCAGCAGCCCGCCAACTTTTGGTGCTTGAGTTGGCTTATTGTCATCCAACTCGAATCCGTGACTCACAGTGCTTTCTCAGCCAGTTTGATTATTCGAGCGCAACTTTCACTCTTTGCCGCATAATCTTTCCAGGCAGTTTCGCGCGCGATGGCTTGCCACTTCTTTACTGACGCTTCTGACAGGTCGTTTGCTTTGCCACCCGCCTTTTGATAAACAGTTGCAACTGCCTGATCGTCTGCTTTAGCCTGTTCATAGGCAAATTTTTCCATCTCAGCACCGACATTCATGATCACGTCCTGTTGTGCTTTGGGCAATAGATCGAAAACCGACTTTGAAATCATCAGAGGTTCAAGCATGAACCAATAGGTTTTACCTCGTCCGGTCGTTAAATTTTTTGCAACTTCTTCCAGACGGAAAGAGATCAAACTGGTTGATGATGTCATAGCAGCATCCAGTGCCCCAGTTTGCATGGCAGCATAGATCTCATTCGAAGGCATGGTCAGAACTGCGGCCCCCGCCTCTTTCAACACCATATCCATTTCTTTGCTGCCACCACGCACCTTCATGCCTTTGGCATCTGACGGATCGATAATCGATCCTTGACGACTGGCGACGCCACCTGCTTGCCATATCCAGCTAACGATGATCACGCCCTTGCTGGCAAGTACTTCAGCCAGCGCTTTTCCTGCTTCAGATGTTTTCCATTTAGTTGCCTGCTCATAAGAAGTAACCAAACCCGGCATCAATCCGATATTGGTTTCAGGAACTTCACCTCCTGCATAATTGAGTGGCATCAGCGACATATCCAAAGCACCTTTTCTCAAGGCGCTGAATTGTGCATTCGTCTTCATCAAAGAAGAACCGGCATATACCGTACCTTTGAGAGCGCCACTGGTTTTTTTATCAATTTCAGCTGAAAACTTTTGGCATAGACGATCTCTGAAATCGCCTGAATCAATCGTTCCTCCCGGAAATTGATGCGAGATTTTAAGGTTGAGTGGCTCTGCTGATGATTTGGTGACATTAAGAATCATGGCAATTGAAAAAGCCGCCAGACCAAACAGAATTTTGCGACGAATTGTAATCATATTATCTTTCCCCATGAGTTAAGTTATTTAAAATTCACGACAACTTTTCGCTTTGAAGCACAATCAGATTGATTGTATTTGTATACAATTATACTATATATGTATGCAATAATATATTTGGATGTATTCCTTGTCAACGATAAAATGTATTTCTTGTGAAAGTCATTTCAAAAGAAAAACTTATATAAAGATTATGGTAATCAAGCAACTAGCAACTAAGCGGTCTGAGCAAGTGATCGAGCAAATCGAGGAACGCATCGCAACGGGGGTTTATCCGCCGGGGATGCGCTTGGACGAAACCGAGTTGGCAGAAAATCTGGGCGTTTCTCGCACACCTATTCGGGAAGCGCTTATCCAGTTAGCGGCGGCCGGATTAGTAGAAATTCGGCCGCGTCGCGGAGCGATCGTGACTGAAATAGGCCCCCATCGTCTGTGCGAAATGTTTGAAGTAATGGCAGAACATGAAGCGATGTGCGGCAGGTTAGCGGCTCGGCGCATCTCGGAAGCAGAACAACATTCGCTCGTTGAAGCACACTTGGCTTGCGAAGCAGCGCGTAATGCGAATGCACCGGATGATTACTATCGGCAGAATGAACAATTCCATCATTTGATCTATGCGGCGAGCCACAATAGTTTTTTGCAGGAACAGTCTGCTACTTTACACCGCAGATTAAGACCTTATCGTCGTTTACAGCTACGGGTGCGTGACCGAATGGATACGTCCTTCTCAGAACATGCGGGTATCGTACAAGCCATTATTGCCAAGGATACCGAGCTAGCAGCATCTCGACTAAGAGAACATGTTGTAGTTCAAGGACAACGCTTCGCCGATTTGGTGTCGACCTTGTCGATGCTTAAAAAAGGCAAATAACCTACACCTGAAAAAAACAGATTGAATATTATCAACGAGTATCTTTGATTAACTCAAGCGTATTTTTAGTCTGTTTAAAACTTCCGTTTTGCCAAGTGAATTCCAAAATCTGTTTTGATTTTTCTTTAGTCTTGCAATTATTTCTAACCTGATTGAATCGTACAGTAACATCACTTTTGTTTTCGTTTGCAATCTCAAAAGATGGTTTCAATATTGTGATTACATCAGAGTCTGCTGGGTTGACACATCTACCAGAACCATCATTGCGATCTGCTAAACCTGCATTGGGAAAGGCGTACAACATGTATCCCCGTGGATTCACATTTTTCGGAACCAGATAAAACACATAGTAAGTCTCAGTGTAAACATCCTGTATATGTTTACGTGATCTGAACAAAACAAATTGAGTCGTTTTGTCAGCGGAAAATCTTTTCGCTAACGATAATTCAGGCAGCACACTTCCCTTTTCGTTCTCTTCGCACCTGAGAGGGTTGCCTTGTTGTGATTTGCAGTAGTAAATATTGTCATTAGTTGTGTAAACGAATTCGTTGTTATCTAACAGCTGGCAAAACTCATTGCCTTCATCTCTCGTCGAAATATATCTTTGCAATAAGAGATAATTATTGTCGGCTGCGATGTCCTCACAATCTTTTAAAAGGACATCCGCATTAACAAAATTTGAATATGCGCTCAAAGCCAAAACTGCAATTAAATAACTGAATTTGATTCTACTCACAACAATACTTTCTTTTGAAATTTACAACACCACTTGGCATTCCAAATTAATACTATTTATTGATTGTTGCAGCTCCCGCCTTACATACCACTTCGTCCTGCGAACCCGTGCCGCCAGAACAGCCGATTCCACCGATTATCTTGCCACCCTCAGCTAATGGAATACCACCTCTGGAAGCGATCATTCCATCCAGCGTAGTTATATAAGGCAGCCCGTTTACTTGAATGGCATCCTCGAACACTTTCGATTCGCGTCTGAAAGTGACTGCGACTCTTGCTTTGTGCTCAGATACCTGAATAGACGCCAACTGAGCGCCGTCCATTCGCTGGAAGGCCACCAAGTTGCCTGCGGAATCTACCACGGCCACGTTTAGCTTCCAATTGTGTTTTTTGGCTTCCGTCACTGCCGCTAATATGGCCGTTTCTGCACGATCAAGAACAATTGGTGAACCATAGGGAATATCAAAGGGCATTTTTTCCGGGACGCTATCAAGTGTATTGGCTGGAGGTACGTCTTGTGCCAAAACATCAACACACACCAATAATGTAGCGCATGAAAAAAATATGGTCATTGCGGATTTTAAATTCACGATTATTTCTCCTTCTCAGTTCGGTAGTTAACGATACCAGAATTTTGTCGATGAAGCACCAGCTGCCAAGTTGCTTTCGTGACAATACTCCCATCTGACAACGTAAATTGGTAGAATCAACATTCTTAGAGGTGTTCAATGGAAAATCTTTACAACATACTCGGTGTTTCTCCGACCGCATCAGCTGAAGAAATCAAGAAAGCATACCGCTCTCTTGCGATGCGCCATCATCCAGACAGAAATACGCATGCCAGCGCTGAAGCTCGCTTCAATTCAATTAAGACAGCTTACGAGGTGCTTTCCGATCCACAAAAAAGAGCTGAATACAATTACAGCCTAAACAACAAAATCATTGTTGATCCGGATAATGAAGCTCGTCGCTTATGGACTTCACTATTTAATCGCTGTGGAATTGTTCTTGAATAGATATGAAAACAATTCATCCTAAAGGCAAAACTATATGACCAACATACATCCTGAATTTGCCTACCAATCACGCGAACTTGGTATACAGATCGAAGACACTTTGGGCGACCCTCCAGATCGAAAAACCTATGACAAAGTCATTAAATCGTTGATAGGTGAATTTGCCAACGGTTTCCAAATTGACGATCTGAATCTGTTAAGTTTTGCGCTTGTAGACTACCTGCGTTTTGACAACCCTGCCGGACTTTTGGCACAGGCTTCGGTATTTGATCAGGGTGATGCCGCCAAAGTGATGAAGATGGTGTCATGCGAAAACGCTGAAGCAAGTAAAGCATTGTCGACTGTTGCGGCAACTGACCCTCAGTTGGCACGCAAGGCGATCATCACCGCTTTTTTATTTAAAAATCAGAAACGCTGGACTGATGAAGATCATTCCCTTGAAGCACTTCAAAAGGATGAAGGTAATGACGAAGACGAGGATGAAGATCAAATAGAACAGGGGCATGACATAGAACATCTGTTTGATACGCGCGGAGACGAGAATGTCTGAAAAATCAAATCTGCCTTCGATCCGGCGCCAAGTTACCGAACTGGTTCTGGCGGGTTCGACCAAATATGCTGAAGAAGCCATTAATGATACGGCTGAACACTTCGGCGATCTGGCCGTTGTCGAAGTACTCGAATCACTTGAACCCCAAGTCGCATCATTACATTTATCTGCTTTCGATGGAGGCAAATTATCGCTTGCCACTTTATTGATTCCACCCAAAGCCTGGGCTGAAAGTCTGGCTTATTTTGCCGCAATGTGGAATGAAGATTGGATAGAGGACGAACCGGAAGTTTTAGCCGAATCACTGTTCGCGCACATTCACGGGGTTATTTTTGCCAGCGACGATGAAGAGCGACGTGCAGAACTTATTCACGAAGCATTGTCGACGGACTGGGGCACAACAGCCTTTGCAGTGCTGTTCTCGACAGCGACTGAAGAGATTATCGAAATCGCCAACAATATTCATAATCACGGCTCACACCAAAGCGGCCAAACCACGTCGGATCATGACGTCATCCCTTTAGTATTGGAAATAGCGCGAAATGATACAGAGGCTTGGGACAGAGTATTGTTTGAAATATTTCCCGACTGGCAACCCGGAGAAAATACATTGCAAGTCAAGTCAGATGATGCCGAAGATCACGATGACAATGGTGATGAGGAGGAAATAATTGATCATGATGTTGCCCTGGGAAGAACCACCAAAGAATTACTATTTCGTCTGCGTAATCAAGTGCCCAGTAAAGCAATTAACACGCCAAAAGAAGGCCGTCGCCCACGTCTTGGAGAAGACATTTTTTCATAATAATAGAAATCAGGAATAAAAATCATCCATGCAACTAGCCAGCTTTACCGCACGTTCTCCACAATTGGTGCAAATACTTGAAACACTTGCGCATCATTCGAATCATCAGGAAATTGCAGAAACACTAATACAGGAACTCTGTAGCATTGGCGTCGATGCTGGAAATTGCCTGACCGCGCTGACAGCGTGCCGATCGGCGCAATATGTTGTCAATTTACTACTTTCATCGTTCGACGCCGC
>CAIRAO010000068.1 GCA_903876625.1 uncultured Gallionellaceae bacterium
GATACGCCCGCCCATTCCTTCAACAAGTCGTTTGCTAATCACGAGACCTAAACCTGTGCCTCCAAATTTGCGCGTAATCGAAGCATCGACTTGGCTGAAATTAGAAAATAACCTTTCGCTGGCTTCTAAAGATATACCTATACCGGTATCGACGACCTCAAATCGGAGTCCATTATTCAAACGACTGACATTTACTTTGACCTCGCCCTGCTCAGTAAATTTAACCGCATTCCCTGCCAGGTTAAGCAATACCTGACGAATACGCAGGCTGTCGCCTATAAAATTACCCGATGCGTCGGGAGCAAAATCAATATTGAATCCGACTCCCTTTTCCTTAGCTCTATTGTTCAAGAGTGAGACTACTGAGTCAGTGAGTGCTTTGACGGAAAAAAGATGGAAATCATATTCCATGCGATCAGCTTCTATTTTTGACAAATCAAGTATGTCATTAATGATGGCAAGTAACGATTCACCGGAGGAGGCTATATCGCTGGCAAACTGTCTTTGTTCATCATCCAGATTGGTCTCCAGCAACAATTGAGTCATACCCAAGACACCGTTCATTGGCGTCCGGATCTCATGCGACATGTTTGCCAGAAACTGAGATTTCGTCTTGCTGGCACTTTCTGCAGCTTCTTTTGCCTCTCGAATGGCGCGAATGTAAAGGATTGCGGCGCTTACTGCAAAAATGAGCATAGCGCCGGCCACTGCTACCATTAAGATTACCCAAACCCTCTGCTTCTCTATTCTGGCAAATCCGGGTAAATAGCGTGGAACGTAGACCGTCATGTTTCCGTCAACACCGGTTTGGGAACCCAAAATGAGTGGCAAGCCCTCCGCTCCAAAACTCACCAGTTCCGGATAGCGATTATTGCTCCACTTGAGGACGTCAACAGCGGCGAGTGTTTCCTTTTGATAACGATCTAATCTTGTTTGTGCAGATAATGAATTAACCGTTGCTCCCGGCATCGTCCTGTTTAATAATGTTTTGTTAGCCGACAAAACCACCACGCCACTTGAATCGGCAATAAATGCATTTTCCGGAGTCGTCCAGCGTTCAAAATCTGTGATATCCCGTTTCACTACGACCGCCCCAATGAAACGCGTTTTTTTATCCAATACAGGATAGGAGTAGAAAAATCCCGGAATCTTGCTTACTTTGCCAATTGCATATTGTTGCCCGGGTCGATTTTCGCGAGCCTGCTTGAAATATTCTCTTTCTTTGTAATTGGAGCCAACAAAACTAGTAGTCTTGTTGGCGTTGCTTGCGGCTATACAATCTCCGGAAGCATTCAAAACCCAAATAACATCAGCATCGATTCCTTCGGCGGCTCTGGCAAGAAAATCGTTCAGTGAAGATAGTTGGTTATCCTTGCTCCAGCGAAGCTTGAGTTCATCATGCGGAATTTTAGATTGCTGAACTTGCGAGCCAAATTTTTCCAGTTGCTTGCGGACATTTTCTTCAGCGGAAAGAGTGCGGGGAGTTTTGCGCAAAAAATTGAGATAGTCTTCAATACTGCTGTTCACCCCATTTAATTGCTTCTGTGCTTGAGCCAATTCTTCTTTGATTTCCACATCTGACATGTGGTCGCTATAAACATTCGAAATAAGCCAGGCCAGAACGCACCAGCCTAGCGTTAGAGCAACAGTCACTTTATAGTGCGCTTTCAAATTATTGCCATTCCTTAAAGAGTATGATTAACGCTCATTTTTACTATTTCAAAAAGAATGTATTCAGCCTATCAATCCATTTCTTCATGATAACATTCTCCAGAAATTTCCAAAGCACTCTTGCTATAAAATAGTGAAATAAACTATCACTTTATCGTTATCACAACAATTATGTTTTCACTTATTCGCTCTGCCCTTTTTTCCTTCGATCCCGAGACTGCACACCATGCCACCCTTGACGCCTTGAGAAGTGCGCAATGTTTGGGCACCTTGAATATATTAGTGAAGCAACCTGCCAATGATCCACGCGCCGTGATGGGCCTGACTTTTCCAAATCCCATCGGACTGGCTGCCGGACTGGACAAAAACGGGACTTGTATCAACGGATTGGCCGCGCTCGGATTTGGCTTCATAGAGATTGGCACAGTCACACCCCGCCCGCAACCGGGCAACCCCAAACCGCGCTTGTTCCGCCTGCCTGAGGCACAAGCGATAATCAATCGCATGGGTTTTAATAATAATGGCGTGGATGCACTGATCGATAATGTGAAGCAAGCAAAGTTCAAGGGCATACTTGGTATCAACATTGGTAAAAATGCCGACACGCCTATTGAAAAAGCAGCCGATGATTACCTAATTTGTTTGCGTAAGGTATACACACACGCAAGCTATGTCACCGTCAACATCTCCTCACCCAATACCAAGAATTTACGGCAACTGCAAGGCGGCGACGAACTTGATGCACTATTGTCTCAACTTAAAGCCGAGCAAGGACGCTTGGCCAAATTGCACGAAAAATATGTTCCTATTGCCCTCAAGATCGCTCCCGATCTCGACAGCGGCCAGATCAAGCAAATAGCCGAATTGCTGATCCGTCATCGCATCGATGGCGTCATTGCCACCAACACCACCTTGTCGCGCGAGGGTGTGGAAAGCCTACCCCACAGTAATGAAGCAGGTGGTCTGAGTGGTAAACCGGTGCGTGAGAAATCAACACTGGTGATTCGCCAACTTGCTGCCGAATTGAAGGGCGCATTGCCAATAATCGGCGTGGGCGGAATATTAAAAGGGGAAGATGCGCTGGATAAAATGCAGGCAGGTGCATCGCTGGTGCAGTTCTATAGCGGCATGATCTATCGCGGCTGGGATCTGGTTGCGGAATGTGCAGCCGCAGTGAAGCAAACAAAATAAATTCAATTCTGCGATAAAGAAGTTACAACCAACCGGAACGCTTGAAGCGGAAGTATAAATATCCGCACGTTCCGATTATCACGACCAGCGCAAGCGGATATCCATACTCAAGTTTTAATTCTGGCATATTCTGAAAGTTCATACCCCAAATGCCGGCAAAAGCAGTGGCTACCGCGAAGATCCCTGCCCAAGCTGCCAACCGTACCCTTAACGGCCAAAGAGGGGGGAGACGGTACGGAAATGAGCGCCCCTCCGCCTAGCAGGGCAATGGCCTCCCCTTGCC
>CAIRAO010000069.1 GCA_903876625.1 uncultured Gallionellaceae bacterium
ATAGTCGCAAACGACGAAAAGTACGCTCTAGCCGCTTAACCGGTTAGACCTCACACCCTGCTGTCTGTGGAGGGGCTCAAGGCAGTAATGCCGCGATGAGTGAGGTCATTACACAGAATCGTGTCGTGCAGGGTTACTTTGTACGAAGCTAAAATTAAGGTGACTCGTCTTGTAGCAGCCTGTCGGTTGGCGTCTGCCGGATAAAATTAAATAATTTGACTAAGTATGTAGAACTATCTGTAGAGTACTCGCGGACGGGGGTTCAATTCCCCCCACCTCCACCAATAACATAAGGTCAACGCTTCTCCGTTGGCCTTTTTTCTTGTGTGCTCCCGCGTGTTCGTGGAGGTTCATGGGGATAATCGTGGAAAGATGCGGACTTCCACTTTTGCTATTCACTCACGTTTGGGGCGAATTCTTCTCTCTCTTCACCGATATTCTCTCTACCCTCTACAGAACGCGCGGCTACGAAGTCCGCATGTATAAAATTTTATATCGCTTTTTTTCAATAAGTTAAATGCGGACTCGGGCGAGCGGTTTGATATGGGAATTGGTAGGCGGAGGAAACTTCAATCTGGGCAAGTTGAAATGGGCAGCCAGGAAAACTGCCCGTGGCAACCGATTACAACGATCCCAAGCAGCCGATCAAGTCTGCCGAAAGCAGATAATCATTCAGCTCAATTGGATTAGAGTTGCTATCGAAATGCCTATCTCGTGCGGGGCTCACGCCAACAGAGCTAATGACTCCGCATGCATTCCGGCTCGTATGCCCCAGCAATCATTGCAGAGACGCAGTGTGCAAACCACGCCGTAAGGAATTCCAGGCCCGACTAGGCGGTAATCTTTTGTTGGATCATCCCCGCAAACGGAACAAACAGCATCGCTTTCAGACTGATCCAGTATCATTCGCGTCATAGCGGCTTGGTGCTGATTCCATCCCGACAGGGCTGCGAACCATTCCGGCGTGTGTGGTATCAACAGGACAGCGTGACTCCTTTCGGAAAATACTGTTGTCCCTTGGCTATTTAACCATTGGGCCGCTATTTTCCGACGGAGCAGGTGAATCTCGACGAGTTTTTCATACAATTCCTTGAGTAAGCGAAAGGTCTCTAGTGGAAATTCTTCTGCAAGCAAAGCATATCCCGCACGGTTGACCTCAAAACGTACCAATCCTTCTTCAGCGTCCCCCAGTAGATTCTCACAATATTGCCACTTCGCCTCATTGGGGACCGGTGCGTCAATCATGGCCTGCAAGTCATAGTGCCAGAAATTCTTCGCGCGTTCGGCACCCCAAACCGTTAGGTAGCCCGATCTTTGGTATAGATCCGCAAAATATGCATCATCCTCAGGCGTCGTTCGCAGATGCTGATCGATGTCGTTCACACTTTCAATGCGGGCATTTTTTGCTCGCGCGCCCGATAGCAGGATATTGGTCGCATCCAGCATTCTCTGTGGAATATCGTAAATGCCCTCCATGAGCTTTATTTCCTCGTCGCTGGCATCCCGAACGGCACCTTGTACAGTAATCAGCTTGATACTGTCCTTCAGCTGCTGTGGTGTGCAATAGT
Organism: uncultured Gallionellaceae bacterium; assembly: GCA_903876625.1. Classification (GTDB taxonomy): domain Bacteria; phylum Pseudomonadota; class Gammaproteobacteria; order Burkholderiales; family Gallionellaceae; genus PALSA-1006. Next base: position 1,569 of record CAIRAO010000069.1, read on the forward strand.
TTGAATCATCAACCAAGTTCAGCCCAGCACTGGCATATGCCTGAGCAACTAGGCGCGAGCAAAATTGCTTCCTGCCTGGCGATTTCGCGCCGCCGAGCACCGACCGGGCCGCCTCTGTTTTCGAGTACCGCGTGCCGATCTGAGCTCTGGCATGGTTAATGATGCGTCGAGACTGACTCGTATCTAATCCTTCTGCTAAACGAAGCACGTGCACAGCACATTCTTCCTCCCAAAAAAGGCGCTGTGTGTTTCTCGAATGCACGCCATCCGGTGTCGCATCAATAACAGAGTGCGACTCGACGTAAACGAGAGCATGCGAAATGTCACTTTTGGTAACCTTACGAATACCTTTGCTCGACTTTTTTGTGGTCGTTGTAAGAATGATGTCACCAATTTGGAGCGACGATTCGTTCAGTTTTTTCATGGCCATTTAGTCATCTTTCTGGGCTTGCCAATGATGATATCTACACAGCCCACCGAAATCTTGATCATCAGGGCCAAGTGATTCACCGCAAATTGCACATTCATGGAATGAAAGGTTTTCACCGCATGCCGCACACAAGTCATCATGAAGAATAAAGGTTTCCAGACCACACTCGGGACATGTGCCAATAGGGGAAGGTTCGCCATCTTGCACTAACTGCCGACTATCACCAACGAATGGCGGTTAGTAGCACTACCTTGCCAGTGACCTCTCAAATCAACATGCCATAAAGCTGACGCTCAACTCAGTGCCGATCAATGAACAACGAAATCGCCCCCACAAAATCAATGAGCCCCGGGATCATTATCACCCGAGGCCCATCTAGTTGTGTTGTATGACAAGGCTCAACAGCCCCGGCTTACGGTTTTTTAGGCCGCCATAGCAAAGTTTTCATCGTTTGCATTTACATGCTTGCTTCATTTACGTCGATCGCCTGACGTGTCGCCCCGAAACCTATCTGCTCACTGTCGAAACCAGGTCATCCCCATCATCAGCACACTGGCTATCTAATGCACTCATGGTGGAGATGGGCGGAATCGAACCGCCGTCCAACAAGCCCTTATTGAGCCGGAGTTTTCGCAAACCGAAGTTTGCTCACAACAATGCTGAGAATTCTAGCACAACCGAAGCCTGACAAACCAAACCCAAAAAGATAAGGCGCAGGCGCGACGTCCTTCTCCTGCGCGCCAAATACACGTTTAAACTGCTCATCCCATAACAGGGCTGGATTCACCGCCAACTCAAACAGCGTGATGCGATCTGGCAGAGTGTCATCCAGAATTGCCGCAACGATTTCCGGCGCAAGCGTGGTCAGGTTGACCATCCGGCTTATGTAGCTGTTGTCCACGCCTTCTCGGACTGCCAGTTCGCTCAAGGTGCTAACCTCGCCTGATTCCAGCATGGCCAGCCACCGGTGACCACGCGCAAGCGCCTGCTGAATTGGAGTTGGTTCATGGGGCTTCCCAGCTTTACCTGTTTCACCGTTCGGTAGCGTGATGACCTTGACGCCACTTTTCCGTCGAATGTTAATCGGAATATTCAGTGTAAGTCTGCCATCGCTGGACGGAATCATTTCTGCGATGCCGTTGATTCTGATCGCGGTCATGCCAGCACCTCCTCTAGCTCTTTGGTCTTGGTCGGTTGTAATTCCATCACCACCTGTTCAATGCCGCAGGGCCGCAAACTCAGTTCGATGTTGGTCGGAGAGACAACCACTTTTTCTACTAGCAATCTGACGATGCGCGTCTGCTCTGCCGGAAATAATTGCTCCCAAATAAGGTCGAGTCGCGTCATCGCCACGGTGATTATGGCCTCATCAAGTTTGCCATTGAGCGAGATGACCTTCGGCACGATGTCGTCAATCATTGCTGGCTGGCGCATGATCGCGCGTAACTGGTCGAGCACGGCACCTTCAAGCTGATCGGCTGGCAGTCTGGGAATTCCCGATTCGCCGGCTTGCACCTTGGTGTCGCGCATAGGGATGTAGTAACGATAACGCCGGCCATTATGTTTTGTGGTGTGCCAAGGTGTCAGCGCATAGCCATCATTGCCCATCACGATGCCTTTGAGCAGGTACGGCACTTGGGCGCGTGTTGCATTGCCGCGCACTCGGCCGTTTGTGGCAAGAATTGCATGCACGTCATCCCATAACGTCTGGTCAATAATGCGCGGATGCTCGGCCTGATACCACTGTTCCTTGTGACGCAATTCGCCAAGATAGGTGCGGTTATTTAATAAACCGTAGATCAGCCCCTTGTCGATCAGTTTGCCTTCGCGAACCTTGCCGGTCTGCGTGGTCCACGACTTCGACGTCACGCCATCTAGCCGCAGTTCCTTGACCAGCAAGGTGGCCGAACCCACTTCGACGAAGCGCGTAAAAATGTGCCGGATGAGCTTGGCTTCTTTCTCATTAGGGACAAGGCGTCGGTTATCAACGTCATAGCCGAGTGGCGGCACACCGCCCATCCACATGCCTTTTTTCTTGCTGGCGGTGATCTTGTCGCGGATACGTTCACCGGTGACTTCACGCTCGAACTGCGCAAACGACAGCAGCACGTTGAGCATCAATCTGCCCATGCTGGTCGTGGTATTGAACTGCTGGGTAACGGAAACAAAGGACACGCCTTGCCGCTCGAACACCTCAACCATTCTTGAGAAGTCAGAGAGGCTGCGGGTTAGACGGTCAATTTTGTAGATGATGATGACATCGATCTTGCCTGCCTCAATGTCAGTGAGCAGGCGTTTGAGACCGGGACGCTCCATGTTACCGCCAGAGAAAGCCGGATCATCGTAATCGTCAGGCACGGCAATCCAACCCTCGGCACGCTGACTGGCGATATAGGCGTGACCGGCATCTCGCTGTGCATCGATGGAGTTGTATTCCTGATCTAATCCTTCCTCACTGGACTTGCGGGTATAGACGGCACAGCAGCGTTGCGACCTCTTGCCTGCGTTGCTCAGACGTCATCCGGTCGGGTGACCATTGCCAACACTTTCTTCCCCCTTTTGAAAGGTATAAACAATGTTGACACATGCCGTATAGCTTTCTAAACTATGCAAAGTTAAATTTCGGAAGGAAGAGGCCATGGAAGTCATCGTAAAAAAATGGGGCAACAGCGCGGCAGTACGCATCCCCGCAGCCATCATGGCGGCAGCGCATGTCGCTTTGGATCAATCGGTCGAAGTGCGCGAAGAGCAGGGGCGAATCGTCATTGAGCCGGTGCGCCGCAAGACATACAAACTGGACGAACTGCTTGGCGGCATTAACGCCAAGAATCTGCACCGCCCCGTCGATACGGGTGCGCCGGTTGGCAAGGAAGTCTGGTAATGGCGCCCCGTTTTCTTCCCGATGCGGGAGATATTGTGTGGATCGAGTTCTCACCGCAGGCTGGACACGAACAAGCCGGACACCGACCCGCACTGGTACTCAGTCCCGCAGCCTACAACAACAAAACCGGCACTATGCTGTGCTGCCCGATGACCACCCAAATAAAAGGCTACCCGTTTGAGGTTATCATCCAAGTGAAGGGTGTCAGCGGCGCAGTGCTGTCCGACCAGGTAAAAAACCTCGACTGGCGAGCACGCAAAGCCACACCCAAAGGTAGGGCCTCAGCCGAAGAGCTAGACGAGGTACTCGCGAAAATTGCCTCGCTTCTGGGAATGTCAAAAATTGCCGTATAGCCATTAACACCGATGCAATTGATAAGTCAGATTTTGAACGGGTCACAATGAACAAATTTTTTCAGCAAATCGAAGCGGCACTTTTACCTACAGCAATCCATTACGCACCGGAAGGCTCCGAACCCAGGGCAATTGTCCATCAATGGATACATGCAATTGCCTGCGAGAGCAAACCGTTTGCCGCACAGCGTGGAGCGAACATAAAAAAGCTCATTGGAATCTTAAAAAAAGAACAGCTCTACACGGATGCAGCATCGTTCAAAAACAAACTGCCAAGCACGCCGATTAAACCGCCGAAAGAAAGCACCTTCACATTTATTGACCTCTTCGCGGGGGTGGGTGGCATGAGAATCGGCTTTCAAAAAGCGGGCGGCACTTGCGTGTTTTCTTCCGAGTTTGAAAAGAATGCGCAAGCTACCTACGCGGAGAATCATGGCGACTATCCCTTCGGCGACATCACCAAAATTCCCGTTGCGGACATACCCGACCACGATGTGCTAGTGGCGGGATTTCCCTGCCAGCCGTTTTCACATGCGGGGTTGAAGAAAGGTATTGCCGATACACGTGGCACGTTATTTCACAACATTGCGAACATTCTCGAAGCGAAAAACCCCAAGGTTGCGCTCCTTGAAAATGTAAGAGGACTCATTAGCCATGACCAAGGTTACACACTCCAAGTTATTTTGAAGACCTTGATAGGCATGGGTTACAACTGCAATATCGACAGAGAAATTATTGCGAATGGCACGCCAAAACAACTGCAAGCAGAAGCCAAGAAAATGGTGCTCAAGTCTGTTGATTTTGGCGTACCGCAGAACAGGCAGCGCATATATATCGTGCTATGGAAAGGACGATTAGCAAAACAGTTTGAATACCCCAAGGCATCACATACCAGCACGCGGGTTGGTTCTATTTTGGAAGACAACCCTGATTCTAAATACACAATTTCTGACCGATTGTGGGAAGGGCACAAGCGCCGAAAAATCAATAACGGGATTAATGGCAAAGGTTTTGGATTTAGCATCGTCAATGAGGATTCCCCATACACCAGTACAATCTCCGCCAGATATTACAAAGATGGTAGTGAGATTTTGATTGAGCAAAAGGGAAAGAACCCTAGAAAATTGACACCTCGCGAAGCAGCTAACCTACAAGGTTTCCCAAAGTCATTTAAGTACAACAAATCCGATGTTCAGGCTTATAAGCAGTTCGGAAACAGTGTTACTGTTCCAGTAATAGCGGCGTTGGCAGAACAGATTATGTTGGTTATACGAAAGGGTAAGTGATGCTAAAAAGTTTGATTGATGCTTCGACTGAGTTGCATAAGCCAATAGTTACTACTGCAACGCTCACCGAATACAAATTGCCGAATTCAATGGCGCAGGTTTTGAAGAGTAGATTAAATTTGAGTGGGCTGAGCATTGAAGCACATACCTCATCCCTCAAAACGTCAGAAACAAACTTTGCAGTTATTCCAAATCAATTCTTTTCTTTTGCGTGTTACTTTTACGATTTCGCAAACGAATTGATAAAGTATTTTCAGTTGCTTGGGCGTTTCCAAGAGAAATGTTCTGAGAAGCATATTGATGCCGCTGAAATTCTTTTTGGTGAATGGGCTGAAATAAAAGCAAAAATCGATTCAGATGATGCGCTAAAAAG
>CAIRAO010000070.1 GCA_903876625.1 uncultured Gallionellaceae bacterium
GCATTGTTTCCATTCCGGACTAAATCTAGCGCAAGCACCAGAGACGCATTGCTTACAATTTGAACATTGTTAGGTAAACGATCTGCCGCTTGCGAAAGAAGCGTAATTGCCTCGGCAAGTTGACCGGCTTCTGCTTTGATTACCCCCTCATTATTCAACTGAATCACTTCACGTGTACTCTCGTTGATCATCGCCGTTGCTTCTGAAGCATGCTTGCCCGCGGCAGTCAGTACCTCGTGTACTTTGTCTCTAATAGTCTCATCTTCTTGATTATTTTGTATTGCATGACGCAGAAGTTTTGTTGCTTCTTCATCCTTACCTGAGGCAAAACAGGCATCAGCCAAAGAAATAACCGTTTGCGTTGGCAGTTTGCTTATATCGCCAATCGCCATTGCTTTAGCTAATGCTTCGGCCGCTTGAGCATGGTTGCCGGCGGCTCGATGTGCAACACTTTCGGTCGCTGACAGAACGATCTTGCTATGATCATCATTGAAACTTTTTTGAGCGTCAGCCACGACGACCAGTGCCTCTGTGGTTTTGCCCTGATTGACCAGCGCTTTGGAAAGCACAGCATAGTCATTTGCTTGACGAACCGGTGAATGCTTGTGTTTTTGCAATGCCTCACGCATGACAGTCTCTGCTATTTCAGGTTTGCCCGTGCTCACTGCCAAACTACTCAACTCTCGAATTCGGCTCATCGTACCGGGTGATACTTCCCGCGCTTTTTGCAGAATATCCAGCGCTGCATGCTTTTCTCCGGAATCAGCCAATATTTTTCCAAGAAAATCATAGGCCGCCATGAACTGTGGAGATTCACTTACGATCTCCCTAGCGATAATCTTTGCCTCATCTTTTTTGTCGAGTATTGAAAGGGCGCGTGCCAAACCTAATTTGGCCCAGCCGATAGGTCGCAGCGCAAGTACTTCTTTATACAATTCCACAGCCTCTTGAGCACGATTAGCCCGAATTAGTGCTGAACTCTTGATCTTGCATAGATCAATAAAATGTTTATCCTTGAGTGCTAATTTTTTGTCACATTCGATAATCACCCGCCCCCAATTTTTGGCATCAGTTGCTTTGTCAATGAGTGAAAAGTATTCCTGCTTTTCAAGCAGCTTCTCCAAGCGTGCATTAAATTGAGCTGCAGTGAAAGGTTTTAGCAAATAATCGTCTGGAGCACATTCGGCAATAGTCACTACTTTTTCATAAACCTGCTCGGCAGTAATCATGAAAAAGATGGTGTTGCGTGTGATCAAATCATTGTTGCGCAAATACTCCAGGAACTGTTGACCATCAGTGCTATCGCCCAGAGAATAATCGCATAGGATAACATCATAGCGATTGCTTGCCATTCGCTCCAATGCATCCTTGATGCCGCTTACCACATGTAGCTTGGCGAAACCGGAACTTGACAAAGACATACGCAGTTGTGAGCGCATCCCTTCCATATCGTCTATGACCAGCACCCACTTTTCAGCAATATTGCTTTCGAATGGCAATTCTTTCCCCTTTTTTCAGCAATGGATTTTGGGACTTTATGAGTTCAGTATTTTTAATATTATATCCATCGAGAACCCACGAGACTGCAAAAAACGCATTTGTTTGCCTTTTTCTTTTGCATCCTGCGCTATAGTACCAAATTTTCGTTGCCAAACCTCAAGTGCCGTGTCCAGTTCGGTTTCTTTCAATTCTGGCATCGCCTCAATAATTAAATTTTCGGGAATACCCTTTTGACGAAGTTCGTAAGCGATACGCTGAATTCCGAAGCGACTTCGCTTGGCATGGACTAACTGAGTAGTAGCACGCGCATCTGAAAGCCATCCGCGTTTAACCAACTCGTCCAGCACTGCATTCAGATCTTCTCCCTCCTGCACATAAAGAGACAGCTTATTGTGAAGTTCAGTGTAACTGTATTCACGCCGCGCCAAATATCTCATGGCGCGGACGTGAAGACTGATCTCAGGCTTCTTCGCCACCGGATTTCAGCGCATTGACACCGAGTACAGCACGAACTTTGTTTTCGATCTCGATGGCTATATCTGGATTGCTTTTCAAAAATTCACGTGCATTGTCTTTTCCTTGACCGATCTTCTCGCCATTGTACGAATACCACGCACCCGATTTCTCGACCAGCTTATGCAGCACGCCCAATTCGACGACCTCTCCTTCGCGCGAAATTCCCTCTCCATACAGAATATCGAAATTGGCTTCTTTGAATGGAGGGGCAACTTTATTTTTGACTATTTTTACACGAGTCTCATTGCCAACAACTTCATCACCTTTCTTGATCGCGCCAGTACGACGAATATCAAGACGTACGGAAGCATAGAACTTAAGCGCGTTACCGCCGGTAGTGGTTTCCGGATTACCGAACATTACACCAATTTTCATACGAATCTGGTTGATGAAAATAACCATCGTGTTGCTACGATTGATATTCGCAGTGAGTTTACGCAAAGCTTGTGACATCAGTCTCGCATGTAACCCCATCTGAGCATCGCCCATTTCACCTTCGATTTCCGCCTTGGGTGTCAGTGCAGCCACGGAATCTATAACGACGATATCCACGGACCCAGAACGCACCAGCATGTCGACGATTTCCAGTGCTTGTTCACCGTTGTCAGGTTGAGAGATCAGAAGATCTTCAACTTTCACGCCTAATTTTTGCGCGTACTGAGGATCCAGCGCGTGCTCAGCGTCGATAAACGCTGCCGTACCACCCAGTTTTTGCATCTCGGCAATGACTTGTAGCGTAAGCGTCGTCTTGCCGGAAGATTCCGGACCGTAGATCTCGATCACGCGACCGCGCGGCAAACCGCCCACGCCCAAAGCAATGTCCAGACCCAATGAGCCTGTGGACACCACTTCTATATCCTTGATCGCTTCGCCCGCACCCAGGCGCATGATAGAACCCTTGCCGAACTGCTTTTCAATCTGGCTCAACGCCGCTGCGAGTGCCTTGCTTTTGTTATCATCCATTACGGTTTCCCTTCAAAAATTGGTAGCGGATTATTGCATATCAATCCGCTTTTGCATAGAACGTTCGTTCTTTTGTGATTTAGGTACTTTGAGGGGATGTGAATTTAGCAGATCAAGAACCCCCTGCAATGCGATACGAGTAGCCTTTAACCGTATCGCATCCCGATCGCCGGCAATATGATGGCAGACTGTATACGCCTTGCCTTTACATACCCAGGCGAACCAAACGGTTCCTACCGGCTTTTCCGGAGTTCCACCCGTTGGACCTGCTATCCCCGTAACAGCCAGCGATATTTGTGCTCGGCTATATTGCAGTGCTCCGTCAGCCATTTCACGTGCGATGGGTTCACTCACCGCGCCATGGTTTTTCATCGTATGGGGCGCAACACCCAACATCTCTTCTTTTGACGTATTGGAATAAGTCACAAAACCGCGATCGAACCACTCAGAACTCCCCGGGACCTTAGTGATGGCGTGAGCGATGCCGCCACCCGTACACGACTCCGCAGTTGCCAACATCATGCCACGTGATTTAAGCGCTTTACCAACCTGCTTTGCCAATCTTGTACTCATAATTTGTTTCTCATAAATTTTTACTTATAAACCTTTCACCAAATCGCTTTGAATGTCAACTAATGCTTCCAAACCAACCCCGATACGTATTAGACCGTCCCCAATACCTGCCGCTGCGCGCGCCTCCGGTGAAATCCGAGCGTGTGTAGTCGTCGCCGGGTGTGTGATCGTAGTCTTGGTGTCACCCAGATTCGCCGTAATGGAAAGCATCCTGGTGTTATCGATCACACGCCACGCTGCCGCTTTACCGCCCTTCACTTCAAACGATACGATGCCACCGCCGGTCTTCTGTTGCTTCAAGGCCAACGAGTGCTGAGGATGCGATGCCAAACCCGGATAAAAAACACGTGACACGTTGGGCTGGTTTTCCAGCCATTGTGCAAGCTGTAACGCATTCGCGCTGTGCGCTTCCATGCGCAATTTAAGTGTTTCAATACCTTTTACAAACACCCAGGCGTTGAACGCGCTCATCGTCGGCCCCGTTGTACGCAGGAAACCATATACCGGTTCCATTAGTTTTTTGCTACCCAATACAGCTCCACCCAATACGCGCCCCTGACCGTCGATATATTTGGTAGCAGAATGAATCACGATATCTGCTCCAAAATCCAAAGGACGCTGCAGAATAGGTGTGCAGAAGCAATTGTCCACCGCCAGCAGTGCTCCGCAACTTTTTGCAAGCGCAGCGATAGCTGTGATGTCGGAAATTTCGGTCAGCGGATTTGACGGCGTTTCCAGAAAAAATAATTGAGTATTTTGACGCACCGCAGCTTGCCATTGCGCAACCTCCGTCGCGGAAACGAAGGTCGTTTCCACTCCAAATTTTTTCATCACATTGTTAAACAGATTCACGGTCGAACCAAAAATACTTTGAGAGGCGACCACGTGATCTCCAGCTTTAAGCAAGGCCATGCAAATAGACAAAATAGCTGCCATTCCGGAAGCTGTCGCCACACATTGCTCTGCACCTTCCAAGGCAGCCAGGCGCGTTTCAAAAAGGGTGACGGTTGGATTAGTAAAGCGCGAATAGATATTACCCGGCTCTTCTCCGATAAAGCGCTTGGCCGCCTGTTCGGCGTTGTCGAACACAAAGCTGGAAGTAAGATACATTGCTTCGCTATGTTCATGGAACTGGCTGCGCTCTATACCTGCACGCAGCGCCAGCGTTTCTGGTTGATAAGACTCTGACATGTTCTTCGTCCTTTAGGCCTGTCCACGCCGACAGCGCCACCAATAAAAAACCCGGAAAGCTTAGCGCCAAACCGGGTTTCCCTCGCTTTAGCCGAATTTATCAAGCGCCCGCAAGCTGTTCCTCAAATCGGCGCAAACAAAAAATACCATCGCTGCCGCGATCCGTCAACTTACGGCTTGCTTACATCGATGTCGCACTCATCGCCAGATCCAATTCCATTTGCTCTTCGTCCGGTAGAATATTTGCTTTGCCACCACCTCGCGAAGCTTCGATACGATCCAGATATTCGACAGTGATGTCCCCCGTGATGTACTCACCGTCAAAACAAGAGCAATCAAAACGAGTGATCGCCGGATTTGATTTATTCACTGCCGCTTTTAAATCTGCGAGGTCTTGATAAACAATTCGATCCGCGCTGATCTCCTGACAAATCTCTTCATCAGTTCGCCCGGTTGCGATCAATTCACGACCGGAGGGCATGTCGATGCCATAGACGTTGGGAAACTTTACCGGTGGCGCGGCAGAAGCAAAATACACTTTGCGCGCACCGGCGTCTCGTGCCATCTGAACGATCTCGCGGCTAGTGGTGCCGCGCACAATAGAGTCATCCACCAGTAGCACATTTTTGCCTTTGAATTCGACACTGATGGCATTGAGTTTTTGGCGCACAGATTTTTTGCGCATGGCTTGTCCGGGCATAATAAAAGTCCGCCCGATATAGCGATTTTTCACAAAGCCTTCACGGAATGGGATACCCAAACGATTAGCCAACTGGAGTGCACTCGGGCGACTGGAATCAGGAATGGGTATGACCACGTCGATATCGTGCCCTTTCCATTCGCGCGCGATCTTGTCTGCAAGATACTCACCCATATTCAGGCGTGTTTCATACACAGAAATACCATCGATCACAGAATCCGGACGAGCGAGATAGACGAATTCAAAGATACAAGGGTTAAGCACCGGGTTGGCTGCGCATTGTTGACTATGAAAATTACCGTTGAAATCGATAAACACGGCTTCACCCGGCGCAATGTCGCGCATGAATTTGAAGCCCAGGGTATCCAGTGCGACACTTTCCGATGCCACCAGATATTCAGCTCCATGAGGTGTTTGATTGATGCCGACCACCAGCGGACGAATTCCATAGGGATCACGAAAAGCCAGTAACCCATATCCGGCAATCATTGAAACTACCGCATAAGCTCCGCGACAACGGCGATGGACGCCGGACACTGCGGCAAAGATCGCCTTCGAATCAAGTCTGAATTGAGTGCATTCGATTTGCAGTTCATGGGCCAGCACATTGAGCAGGACTTCCGAATCGGAGTTGGTATTGACGTGACGCAGATCGTCCAGAAATAACTCTTTTTGTAATTGCGTCGTATTAGTGAGATTTCCGTTATGACCCAACACGATGCCGAAGGGTGAATTCACATAAAAAGGCTGAGCTTCGTTATGATCTACAGCTGAACCTGCTGTAGGATAGCGAACGTGAGCGATGCCGGCATTACCGCTGAGCGCGCGCATGTTGCGTGTTCGAAAGACATCATGCGCAAGACCATTGCCTTTATGCAAATGAAACTCATTTGCTTCGATCGTCGCAATACCCGCAGCATCTTGTCCACGATGCTGCAATACTTGCAACCCATCATAAAGAAGTTGATTAACGGGTGTTTGCGCAACGACGCCTAATATGCCACACATAGTATGTCCCGATAGTGACTAATTAAAATTCAGTAAGTAACCTTTTTAGCCACATTTTCCGGCAAAAAGTCTTTGGTAAATAACGCCACACTTTGCAACGACTTGCTTGACCATGCTTCCCGCCAAAAGGGTTTTTTAGGCAGACTCGTCAGTCCGGCAAGAAGTACCAGAATCAATACCAAAAGCATTCCTCGTATCAACCCGAAAACTCCGCCCACTACACCATCCATCAAACCTATTCCCGCAAATTTAATCATCTTTGACAAAAGCCATGCAACGATACCACTTACCAATAACGTGGCAACAAACAAACAAATATAGGCCACTGTCATTTTGGCTGTAATTGAAGTTACCATCTCAGGCACATATTCAGTTACGTCTGCCGCGAAAAGTCTTGCCACGAAATAGGCAGCTATCCAGCCTAGTAAAGAAATTAACTCATAGGCAAAACCACGCCAGCAACCCAATGCTATGGACAACGCGATCAATACCATCACTGAATAATCAAATACCGTCATCGTGACCATTGAACAAACTCAGCACAACCCTGCTTACATCGCGCCGCATCAAGAATTAACCACCCAGATTAACAACATTAGGATGCAAACCTTGTGCTTCTAATTTATGGCGTACTTTATCTGCGGCTTCATGTGTAGGGAACCCACCTACTCGCACACGAATATTATGACCAATTTTTTCCGTGTAAACATGCAGTCCTTCAGCCATCAATTTTTCTTGCAATTTTTCGCGGTATCCAGATTGGAAAATGCACCGACCTGCACCACAAAGCCACTGTGTGGTACAGAATTATGACTAACGGCAGCCTTCTGATCGGATTTATGTTCCGGTTTAGGATGCTCTATTTTTCCTTCCTGTGTGTTCTGTGGCAAAGCAGATTTCACAACAGGGATAGGAGCTACGACAGCAGTTGGAGGAGCAACCGCAGATGCAACAGATACCGCAGAACTAGCCACCGCAACAGACGACGCGGCATTTGTGACAGACGGTGTTGATCTTAAGGGAACATCGATAGATTTATCTTTGTCTGGAATACGCAATTCTATATCGCCCGCCTTTGTTGCCGGAGGTTCCCCGTCAAAAACAACAGGCAAGATGATGACCACGGCTGTGGTCAGCGCTATCGCGCCTATCAATCGGCGGCGAGCTTGTCGCTTTAGAATGGACTCTTCGTCCGCAGTGATTTGTTTTGCCATCGTTTGTCTTGATGAATTAATCCTGCTGAAATCAGGCGCAGCGCAGTCCACGCGCACGCATCACTTCCGCCACCGTATAGAATGAACCGAGGGCGACAATTCTATCATTTTCGCCAGCCTGATTATAGGCATGATGCAAAGCCTCGGTCACTGTGTCGAATCGCTCAACATTACTTACTTCTGCTTTTTCTACCATCCGCCCGAGCTCATCTGCAGAAGCCCCTCTGGTCGCCTCGATTCCAGCAACCAGCCACATATCCACTTGCGGCTTCAGCGCGGCAACCACACCCGCTATATCTTTATCCTTCAGCATTGCGCAGACAGCATAGGTTTTTGGACTCGGGGGTAAAGAAGCCAATGTTTTCGCCAATGAACGCGCCGCGTGAGGGTTATGCGCCACATCTAGTATCAACATCGGCTTGCCCGGAATCATCTGGAAACGTCCCGACAAGGCTACTTCCACCAGTCCGCGCCTTACCGCATCCATACTCACCGGCATTTTTCCTTTTAACACGTCTAATGCCGCCAGCGCTGCACTTGCGTTATTCATTTGATAGGAGCCACGCAACGCCGGATAAGGTAGCGCACTGCGACTACCGGCCTTACCGTGAAAATCCCATTGTCCCTGATGAGCCGTATACCCAAACTCATTCCCCAAACACCACAATTCCGCACCGACTTTGTCAGCCTGAGTGCGAATCGCTTGGGGAACATCCAAGTCGCCGAATATCGCCACTTTACCCGCGCGAAAAATCCCCGCTTTCTCAAAAGCGATCTTCTCACGCGTGTCTCCAAGATAATCGGTGTGATCGATGTCGATACTGGTCACCACAGCACAATCTGCGTCAAAGATATTGACAGCATCCAGCCTGCCGCCTAAACCCACTTCCAGAATGGCAACATCAACCTTTTGTTCTATGAACATTTGCATGGCAGCAAGCGTGCCGAATTCGAAATAGGTTAATGGAATTTCCTGCGATTGTTCCCTCTCCTCCCGGGAGAGGACTGGGGGGGAGGTAAGACCGCCAATATCCAATTGCCCGTTTCGTGCCAACTCAATTTTTTTAAACGCAGCGCACAACTCGGCATCATTTGCAGGATACTTGCCGACACGCACGCGCTCGTTATAGTCCAGCAGGTGGGGCGAAGTGTAACAACCGACGCGATATCCAGCAGCACTCAAGATAGATTCGAGCATGGCACACACCGAACCTTTGCCGTTGGTTCCACCAACTATAATGATTGGAAAATACGGTTGGAGATTGAGTCGTTGTCTAACCTGCGCAACTCTCTCCAGCCCAAGTGCGATAGTTTTGGGGTGCAACTTTTCCAAGTAGGACAACCATTCGGCTAACGTATTCGGCATAAAGGTATTTCTAAAATCGTGAAACCGTGGTCTTTGGTTATAGATGAACTGTTGGGTGATAATACTATCGACAGCCAATTCCAAGCGATATTTATTTCCCCTGAATCACCTGAATGTGCGCATGACCAAGCCGCAGGTAAAGACGTATCTGTTTTTGCAACGGCCACCAGTCGTAGAGGAAGATTTGCATCGGTCGCCACATCGCAACCCAGCCGACGATGGTAAGGCTTTCGCGCGCAATAGTATAGCCGGCATTGTTACCCAGTTGATTGATCGCATCCGCTCCGAGCAAACACAGCGTGACAAACACGATACCAATGGCAAGGCTTATGCGTCCTTGCAACAGCAGTTGTCTCAGAGATTTACGGGTTTGTACAGCTTTATAGGAAAAATGGTTGTGGATCGCCTCTGTCAGCATTTCGGTTGGGTCCCCATCTTCCGGCCATAATTCAAGGTGGATGGTGATATGAAAGTTGCTACGGGACGAATAAACTGACGCCCAAGTTTCGATGAAAGAGTTCGCTGCCGGATCGAGATCCTTGTTCAGAAATGGCGTTGGATCCATAGAGTTGAACAACTGAGCGAGCTCTCGCACACGCAAGGCAAGGCGATGGACTGGTGCATTGTGGGCATTCATCTGAGTTTCACTCCTCCAAGAACATTTGGACTTGGTAATTCAGATTTTTCAGGATAGTCATAAAAAGGATATTCTCAACTAAACCAAGCTAAGCTAAACAAAACAAATTTTCCGTTTTTCCGCTCAAACCATGTCTTGTAGAAGCTCTTCACGCGACACAACTGCAGTACCCAGTTTGCCAACAACGATTCCTGCAGCACGATTCGCAATGCGCACTGCCTCGCCAAGGTCGGCACCGCTTGCCAGCATAACTGCTAAAGTAGCGATCACTGTATCGCCCGCTCCGCTCACGTCGAAAACTTCACGTGCTTGTGTGGGTTCATGTAGTACGCTTCCTTCACGGAACAAGCTCATGCCTTCTTCACTGCGCGTCACCAGCAAGGCTTCAAGATGCAGCTCAATACGTAATTTTTCGGCCTTGGCAGTTAGTTCGGCGTCGTTGCTCCAACTTCCCGCCACATCATGAAATTCGCTGCGATTTGGGGTAAGCAAAGTAGCACCTTGGTAGCGTGCATAGTCATCCCCTTTGGGATCAACCAACACAGGTTTACCTGCTGTGCGAGCCAACTGTATCATTTCAGCGATATGTGCCAAGCCGCCTTTTCCGTAATCGGACAAAATCACGACATCACACTCCGGCAGCTTGATCTTGAATTCCTCAAGCTTGGCTTTCAGCACTTCGTGACTCGGTGGTGTTTCAAAATCGATACGCAACAATTGTTGCTGACGTGCGATTGCACGCAATTTCACGATGGTAGAAAATCCTTCATCGCGTTGCAGAAGTGCCTCTACCCCGCCCTGCTCAGTTAACAACCTAAGCAGGCAATCACCCGCCTCGTCTGCGCCGACTACTGATAACAAAGTGCAGTGTGCGCCCAGCGAGGCAATATTGCGCGCCACGTTCGCAGCACCACCGGGACGCTCTTCCACGCGACTGACTTTAAGTACCGGAACTGGTGCTTCGGGAGATATGCGGTGCACATCACCAAACCAATAACGATCAAGCATGACATCGCCCACGACCAATACGCGAGCTTCTTTAAATGATGGCAGTGTATTCATAAAAACTCCCTCATACGAGTCCTCCAATTTCGGTTGCAATTTTTTGCAAGGCGAACAATGGATCGACCGCTTTGGTAATGGGGCGTCCAATCACCAGATAGCTGGAGCCGTTTTCCAGTGCGGCGCGAGGCGTCATGATTCGCGACTGATCGTCAGAAACAGCTTCTGCGGAACGGATGCCGGGCGTAACCAGACAAAACTTGTCCCCCGCTTGTTTGCGCAACTGAGAGGCTTCCTGGGCAGAACATACCACGCCGTCCAGTCCGCTGGCTTGTGCCAGTGCAGCCAGACGTAGTACTTGTTCGGCAGGCGTAACCATAATTCCAATTTCCGCAAGGTCGGCTTGCGCCATACTGGTCAATACGGTTACTGCAATGAGTTTGGGCCGCTGGTTAAAATTTTCCAGTGCTTCGCGCGCTGCCTCCATCATTTTCTTCCCCCCGGATGCATGCACGTTTACCATCCACACGCCCATATTTGCCGCCGCCTTGCAAGCCTGAGCAGTTGTGTTGGGGATATCATGAAACTTGAGATCGAGAAACACTTCAAATCCGCTGCGCATCAGTTGCTCGACCAGTTGCGGACCGGCAACGGTAAATAACTCCTTGCCCACTTTAAGTCTGCACAACGACGGATCAAGGCGTGCGACCAGTGCCAAGGCCGAATCGGCATCAGGATAATCAAGCGCAACGATAATTTTAGGATTACTCAAGGGAGCCTCTAAAAGTCCAATTTTCTATGCTAGGAAAGGCGCGAGCAAAAAATTGCGCCGCAGCATACGAATGATATGTAAGAAGTAATTTTTTGAGAGCAACGAAGCATAACGACGAAAATTTGATTTTTAGAGGTTGCCTCATACTGCAACTCCCATTTCTTCTGTACGTCTTGGAGAGTAGGTTTCCCATCCGTTGCAAGCCGGGCAATGCCAATAAAACTGATGCGCTTTAAAGCCACACCGTTTGCAACGGTACATTGATAATGCACGGGTACGTTGGTGAACCAGATTTTTTACCAGCTCTACATCTGCACGCCGTTCTGTTCTCACATCCAATAGTGTAGCTTCCAACAACTTATCCAAGCCAAGCAATGTCGGGTGACGCTTCAATTCATCGCGCACCAGCTTGTATGCCGCTTCAGCCCCATCACGATGCAACACGGCATTAAACAATACATTCATCATGTCGAGCGACGGATATTTCTCTAAATACTTTTCCAGCAATGCGATACCAACATTCTCATTGTCGCTTTTGCGATAGGCTTCCAGTATTCGCTCCGACACCAGCGGCAAATATTGCGCATCCTGAAATTCGATTCGACTCCATAGCTCGATCGCGCGCAAATATTTACCTGCAGCCATCGCGATATCCCCGAGCATGATGGTTGCTCTAGCGCCATAAGGGTCGACTGCAAGGGCTTGCTCCAAATGAACCTTAGCAGGATCTATTTTTTTGACGGCAAGTTCGGATGCGGCCAGTTCGCAATAGAAGAATGCTGTTTCCCTGCCATGGGATATGCCGGTCAGTGTTGACAGACGTTGTGACATATCTATCGCTTTTAGCCAGTCTTTTTCTTTTTGATATATCTCTAGCAAAAAATTGAGCGACTCTTTTTCGTAGGGCGTTGACTGCAAATCGGCAAAAGAATTTTCTGCACGGTCCAAAATACCGGCTTTTAAATAATCTTGCGCAAGCTCAAATAAAGCCTGTTGTCTTTTTTCTTCGTTTAGGTCACCGCGTTCCACCAAGTTGAGATGCATGCGGATAGCACGGTCAACCTCTCCGCGACGGCGGAACAAACTACCCAGGGCAAAGTGCAATTCGATCGTTTGCGGATCAACTTTGACAACTTCAATAAATGCTTCTATCGCTTCATCCTGTTGCTCATTAAGCAAAAAATTCAGCCCTTGAAAATAAGAGCGAGGCAACGCACTGGATTCAGACAATAACTCGTTAATGTCGATACGTGCTGCCAACCATCCCATTCCGAAAAACAAGGGGAATACCAACAGCATCCAAGGTTCAAATTCCATAACTGAGGAGTAAAAATTTATCGTATTGAATTAGGGAGGCACTAGGCTTCATCAGGCCCGTCCAGCTTATTTTTAATATGCTTTTCTCGCCGTAGCACAGCCAATTCCCGACGCTGACGAAATAGTTTGGCCAGCATAGTCAATACACCGACCAATACTCCAACGGCAAAAAAACACAGCATAATGACAATAAGCGAAGTATGCCACTCGTAGCCGAAGAAATATTTCAGCACGGCAGGTTGGTCATTTTTCACTGCAAATCCAAGTAGCAGCAAAAACAAAACAGCTCTCATTGGCCAAACAAAATATCGCATCTTTAATTAACCATTTTATATGAGCCACAACAATACCATGAACCCATGAAGCAAAAAAGTGCAAGGGGTGAAGGGCGATAAGCCTTTTTTCGCAATTTTATATAAGCAAGGCGTATTGCCATACATCCCTACTGTTTAAATAGACAAAAAATTGGCGGCTCATCTTGCGACAGGCCGCCAATCGATTTATGTCATCATGGCATCACGACTATGGATAGTCCACCCTCTCGCGTAATTCTTTTCCAGCCTTAAAATGAGGCACGTATTTTGAAGGCACTTGAACCTTGTCCCCCGACTTGGGATTGCGTCCCAAACGAGGCGGTCGATAGTTCAAGGCAAAACTGCCAAAACCGCGAATCTCAATGCGTCCACCACGAGCCAAAGTAGCAGACATACTATCAAGGATAACCTTGACAGCGAGTTCCGCGTCTTTGCCCAACAACTGGGTATAACGCTCGGACAATTTTAAGATTAGATCAGAACGAGTCATAATTTTCTTATCTCCTGATTATGCATCAGCCTTATTGGAATCCATCTTGGCTTTCAGTAACGCGCCCAGATTGGTAGTCCCTGCCGATGTACTTTGGTTATCTGCAGCAAATTTCTGCATCGCAGAAGC
Source organism: uncultured Gallionellaceae bacterium (assembly GCA_903876625.1). Taxonomy (GTDB): domain Bacteria; phylum Pseudomonadota; class Gammaproteobacteria; order Burkholderiales; family Gallionellaceae; genus PALSA-1006. The sequence continues at coordinate 13,693 of CAIRAO010000070.1, forward strand.
TTCGTCAGCCTTGTTCATTGCCTTGATGGACAAATTGATTCCGCGATTTTTGCGATCCACATTGATGATCAGCGCAGTGACCTTATCGCCTTCTTTCAAATGTCCGCGAATATCTTCTACGCGGTCAGCGGAAACTTCAGAAGCTTTCAAATAAGCTTCGACATCGCCGTCCAGAAGAACGACAGCACCCTTGGCATCCAGTGACTTAACGACACCAGTGACAACAGCACCCTTGTCGTGTCCGGAAACAAATCCACCAAACGGATCACCTTCCAGTTGCTTCACGCCGAGGGAGATACGCTCGCGCTCAACATCGATAGCCAGAACGGTTGCTTCCAGTTCGTCGCCCTTCTTGTAGTTGCGCACTGCTTCTTCGCCGGCAACATTCCAGGACAAGTCAGACAGATGCACCAGACCGTCGATACCGCCATCCAGACCAATGAACACGCCGAAGTCAGTAATAGACTTGATCGCGCCCTTAACTTTATCGCCCTTCTTGTGGTTTAGTGCAAAGTCATCCCAAGGATTGGACTTGCACTGCTTCATACCCAGAGAGATACGACGACGAGCTTCGTCGATTTCCAGAATCATCACTTCTACTTCGTCGCCCAGAGCAACAACCTTGGAAGGATGAACGTTTTTGTTAGTCCAATCCATTTCGGAAACGTGCACCAGACCTTCGATACCTTGTTCGATCTCAACGAAAGAACCGTAGTCAGTCAGGTTAGTCACCTTTCCGAACAGACGTGTACCTTGTGGGTAGCGACGTGCCAGACCATTCCACGGATCATCGCCCATTTGCTTGATACCCAGAGAAACACGATTCTTCTCTTGGTCAAATTTCAGGATCTTGGCTTCCACTTCGTCGCCAACAGTCAGCACTTCGGATGGGTGTTTCACGCGACGCCATGCCAAGTCGGTGATGTGCAACAGGCCATCGATACCGCCCAGATCAACGAATGCGCCGTAGTCGGTGATGTTCTTGACGATACCCTTAACGATTGCGCCTTCTTTCAGATTTTCCATCAAGGTATCACGATCAGCACCTTGCGATGCTTCCAGCACAGCACGGCGAGAAACCACCACGTTGTTGCGCTTGCGATCCAGCTTGATAACCTTCAACTCCATCGTCTTGTTTTCGTATGGAGTCGTATCCTTAACAGGACGCGTATCCACCAGCGAACCGGGCAAGAATGCGCGGATGCCGTTCACCATGGCAGTCAGACCGCCCTTTACCTTGCCGCTGACATAACCTTCAACGATGCGACCTTCTTCCATCGCTTGTTCCAAATCGATCCACGCAGCCAGACGTTTGGCTTTTTCACGCGACAAGCGCGTTTCGCCGTAGCCGTTTTCTAGTGACTCAATTGCCACAGTGGTGAAATCGCCTGCTTTGACTTCGATATTGCCCGCTGCGTCTTTGAATTCTTCAACGGGGATAAAACTTTCGGACTTCAGTCCGGCATTAACAACGACCACATTTTGCTCAACGCGTACAACTTGAGCAGTGATCAATTCACCTGCGCGCATTTCTTTGCGGCTCAGACTTTCTTCAAACAGGGAGGCAAAACTTTCCATTTCCATTTCGGCGACAGCGGTCATTTTCGATTTACTTTCAGAACAATAATCCCGTGATAAGCGGGGGTTAGTTAAAAAACCCAAACA
>CAIRAO010000071.1 GCA_903876625.1 uncultured Gallionellaceae bacterium
GTGCGATCCCATTACAGACAACATTTGGAAACTGCAAACCAACGGCAACAAAATTTCAGAATGCCTTCTCTGCCAAACGCAACATAACAATAGAATCTTTGCCACCCGAGAACAACAGTGCCGGATTCTTACATTCAGCTGCGACTTCACGCATGATATGGATGGATTCGCTTTCCAAGGCATCCAAATGGGACAAAGCGTGATTGCTCATAAATTTCGTCAGTTCGTTTATCGTGTTCATTTATATAGATGGAACTAAAATTTTTTTCAATGGTAGGGTCTTGCCAACATGCAAGCCGCACTCTTTATTCTGCGGATCTTCCCACCACCAGCGTCCGGCACGTATATCTTCACCCGGCGTTATTGCACGGGTACACGGGGCACAACCGATGCTGGGATAAAACTGGTCATGCAGCGCATTATAGGGAACGTCGTTAGCTTTTATGTATTCCCACACCTCGGCATTCGTCCATTCCAACAGGGGATTGAATTTTTGTAGTCCGTTGTCGGCATCAAAAGCGGATATCTCAAGACTCGCGCGAGTCACCGCCTGTTCACGGCGCAATCCAGTTATCCACGCCTTGGTTCCTTTCAGTGCTCTGCGCAGCGGCTCAACTTTTCGCACTTGGCAGCAAGCCTTGCGATTTTCCACGCTATTGTAAAAACCGTTCACTCCATATTGCGCGACATATAATTCCAAATCTTTTGCATCGGGGTAATAAACGAGCAGAGGAACGTTATATTTATTCCTTACTTGTTGCATCAGATCATAGGTTTCCTGAGGCAAACGTCCAGTGTCGAGACTGAACATATCAATATTTGGCTGATTCTTGGCAATCAAATCTGTCAGAACCATGTCCTCTGCCCCAAGACTATTGGCAAACGTCACGGGTGAAAAATCAAGTACTGCCTGGTCCAGTACCGCGATGGTTTGATTTATTTTTTGTTTCAAGTTACGCATCATGCCACTCCTCTTTCTGTACGCCGATACAACGGCTGCGAATTATCAGTTGAAGCTTGATAAGTGACTGAAAAATCACTAAAGCCTTTCAATGCATCTTGGGCATCTTTATCTGCTCTGATTGCAAACGAATTGAACCCGACACGCTTCAAATAAAATAACTGATCGCGCAGTATGTCGCCCATCGCACGCAATTCGCCGCGAAAACCTAACTGGTTACGCAAACGGTAGGCCAAGGTATATCCACGACCATCCGTGAACTTGTGAAAGTCCACCGCGATCACTGGAAAGCGATTTACCTCATCTGGTATATCTTCGGCACGTTCGAAACCGGCGAGCCATAAACCCAATTCTTTACGCGTCAGAAGGGCTTCGGGCTGGCAATTCCAGACTGGGAGAGGCACGATAAACTTGCCGACTGGAACAGTAACACTATCCGCTGCCACTCCATCTTTAAGGCGTAAAACCGTCCATTCATCATTAACAAGCACATTATCTTTAATAAGCATCAAAACCTCGGTGAGTAGTAAGGTGTGTCATAAGGCGTACCCTGCTTGATCAGATCGTAGTCTGGCATCAGTAATTTCTCGTCTTCGGGTACCGGTGCCGCATAAACAAATTCAACGAACGGATCGATACCAGTACGACGCACAGTATCGATGAAGCGTTCGCCATCGTGACGCTCGCTCACATACACCTGCAACAGGCGCGCAACCACTTCGGGAATCTGTGCGAAGTGAAATGAACGCCCAATGATCTTGCCGATATTCGCCGGACTACCCTTTGAGCCTCCAATGGAAACCTGATACCACTCTTCACCCGATTTATCCACGCCAAGAATGCCAATGTGACCGACGTGATGGTGGGCACAGGCATTAACACAGCCTGATATATTCAGGTCGATTTCACCAATGTCTTGCAGGAAGTCAATATCATTGAAACGCTCGTCAACCGCCTTAGCCAATGTAATGGAGCGCGCATTTGCCAAAGAACAGAAATCTCCACCAGGGCAGCATATGATGTCAGTCAGCAACCCGATATTTGGTGTAGCAAAACCACTTCTTTTTGCTTCCGTCCACAATGCGATCAAATCAGACTGTTTAACATCAGCCAGTACCAGATTCTGCATGTGTGTGATACGCAATTCACCGAAACTAAAGCGGTCTGCCAAATCGGCTGCTGCATCCATCTGTGCCGCCAATGCATCTCCAGGCGCAGCACCGGTGCGCTTCAGTGACAATTCGACTGCAGCATAGCCGGCAATCTTGTGCGGTTTGACGTTGCGCTTAAGCCAGTTGGCAAAAGATTTGTTTTGGCGCTGTAAAGAAACTACGGACGCATCTACTTCAGGCAACTTTTCGTAAGCAGGGACACTGAAGCACGCTGTAACTCGATCCAGCTCAACCTGTGTGAGTGTGTTTGGACCATCCTTACTCAATTTCCATTCTGTTTCAACTTGGCGGCGAAACTCGTCAATGCCGATGGTCTTCACCAGTATCTTTATTCTTGCCTTGTACAAATTATCGCGACGGCCAAACTCGTTATAAACGCGAATGATTGACTCTACAAAAGTAATGATGTGCTGCCAGGGCACAAAAGCACTTATCTCTGTTCCAATTACTGGTGTGCGCCCAAGACCACCGCCAACCAGTACGCGGAAGCCAACTTGACCATCTACGTTTTTCAAAACTTGCAAGCCGATGTCATTAATCTCTATCGCAGCACGATCTTGCATTGCCCCAGTGACCGAAAATTTGAACTTGCGCGGCAAGAAGGCAAACTCAGGATGAAAGGTGCTCCACTGACGCAACAACTCAGCATAAGGACGCGGGTCGATGAGCTCATCCTGCGCCACCCCGGCCAACTCATCACTTGTAATATTGCGGATGCAACTGCCCGAAGTCTGGTTCGCATGCATCTCCACAGTAGCCAGATCAGCCAGAATATTCGGAGTGTCCTGTAACTTGAGCCAGTTGAACTGAATATTCTGACGGGTAGTGAAATGTCCATAACCCCGATCATATTTGCGTGCAATATGAGCAAACATACGCATTTGCTTGCCACTCAACATACCGTAGGGCACTGCAAGCCGCATCATGTAGGCATGCACCTGCATGTACACGCCATTTTGCAAACGTAGAACGCGAAAATCATCCTCAGCCAGGTCTCCGGACAATCTCCGTTGTACCTGATCACGAAACTGAGCTACGCGTTCCTCAGTAATCTGTTGATCGAATAGATCGTAGCGATACATTTAAACTTCCTCAAGTGCATTTTCATACACATAACTTTTTGAAACGGGCAACAGCAATGCAGAAGCGAGTGGGAACTTTGCACCGTAAGCAAGTATGTGTTCCACATCGGCATCTTCATCATGGCGTAATGCAGCGCCGATATAGGCGTGTTCGCCGGATTGCCCGACCACCACGCCGATACGTCCACCACAACCGTTGAACCAGCTGACTTGCTTGGGCTTATTTGGATTGTTTGCACTCATATTTCACCTCACTTATAAAACGCCATCTTTAAACCAATCAATAACAACATGCTCGCCAAGATGGGACGTAACACTTTCTCAGGCACTTTCGCGCTAAGATGGCTACCAATGTATATTCCCGGTAGCGACCCCAACAGCAAACTACCCAACAGCACATAATTAACCGTGCCCAACGCCATGTGACCCATCCCTGCTACCGCCGTAAGCGGTACTGCATGAACAATATCTGTACCTACCACTTTTACCGATGGCATGCGCGGATACAGAAACAACAGCGCCACCGTTCCTAATACACCTGCACCGATGGATGAAATAGTCACTAAAGTTCCAACTATCACACCCGTCGCAATCGTTGCGCTTGGCAAATAACGATGATGCAATTCGTAAACCGAACCATCCTGACGCAACGCAATTTTCTTGATCAAGTCCTTCAACAATAGTGCTATCGCGGTTGTAAGTAACGCCACGCTCAATACCTCGGTAACCAAACCACGCAAGGTCTTCTCGTCAAGCGCGAGATATTTCAACATCGCGATGGTCGCAAGTGCTGCTGGAAAACTACCCAGGCTCAATAGAACGACTACTTTCCAATCCACCGTCCCTTTACGACCATGCACCCAGCCACCCATGGTTTTGGTCAGCGAGGCATATAAAAGATCTGTTCCAACCGCCGTTACTGGAGATACTCCAAAAAACAGTACTAGCAAGGGCGTCATCAACGAGCCGCCACCGACTCCCGTTAATCCCACTATCAACCCCACAGCAAAGCCGGATAACGTGTACAGCCAATTCATATATCCGCCGATTTACTAATTCATGAACACATTCTAGGATAATATTTATATACAATTAAATACTTTTTTGTTATAGTTTTATTACTATTTAGAATATAGGAGATTATATTGAACTTACAGCAATTACGTTATCTGAATGAAGTCGTGCGCCGAGGCCTGAATATTTCAGATGCAGCCGCCGCTCTTTACACTTCACAACCCGGCATCAGCAAACAAATAATATTGCTCGAAGAAGAACTTGGGATCGAGATTTTTGTGCGAAATGGAAAACGCATCGTCGCTCTCACCGAACCAGGCGAAGCCATCCTAGAAATCGCAAAACGTATCCTTCATGAATCAGACAACCTGAAACAAGTGGGCCAAGAGTTTCAATCCCACGACAGCGGAAATCTAATTTTGGCCGCCACCCATACTCAAGCACGTTATGTACTACCACCCGTAGTTAAACAATTCATTAAACGTTATCCTAAAGTAAAGCTCGGATTGCACCAGGGAAATCCTACTCAGATTGCCGAACAGGTACTTAACCGCGAAGCTGATGTGGCGATTGCGACTGAAAGCATCATGCTTTATGACGGACTAATCACTTTGCCCTGCTACGACTGGCATCACTGCGTCGTTGTACCACCCAAACATCCTTTGCTAGAAGTTAAAAAATTAACCTTAGCCAAGCTGGCTGAATATCCAATCATTACCTATGACTTTGCTTTCAGCGGCCGCAGTAAAATCGACGATGCTTTTGCCACGGCTAACATCGAACAAAATGTCGCGCTTACCGCCATGGATGCAGATGTAATAAAAACCTATGTTGAACTTGGACTGGGAGTCGGCATACTTGCCGAATTGGCGTTTATTCCGGATCGTGATCGCCATTTGCGGAAAATTGAAGCATCTCACTTGTTTAAAGCCAATACTACGCGGCTGGCCATTCGTAAAAACGAATATTTGCGAGGCTATATTTATGACTTCATCGAGCTATTTTCCTCGCATCTAACCCGGAAAGTAGTGGAAAAAGCCATGCACATTGGACTTTGATAAGCTATTGTCACCCTCTCACTTCACTCTGCGTGGAGTCTTGAATCTCAGCTTTTCAATTTGCAGGATTACAAACTCCACTTCATTTCAACCCAAATTTCCCATTTAAAAAGAGCACAAAACGGAAAGTTGCGGTGAACGGGTTTTCATTGCTGCGGATAACCGCGCCATTCTTTGATCAATCTTTACAGCGGCTGAATTGTCCGACCCGTTAGCAGAGGAGAATACGAAAAACGAAAAAATCTACCTTCGTCAAATCGATCAGGAATTA
>CAIRAO010000072.1 GCA_903876625.1 uncultured Gallionellaceae bacterium
TCGAGGTTGTCGGCGTCGATGCAGCTATTGCTGCACTCACCACTCACCTTGCGGATGTCACTGCAAAGCGCGACAACGCTGGCAAACAGCGCGACCTCACTGCAGCAACACTAATACAGGAACTCTGTGGAATCACAGTACTCGTAGCAAAAAAATTTACCAATGACAGGACTGCAGAGGGGCTGACTGAAGCATTCTACTTAACGGTTGGCTGTATATCTCTGGCTATAAGTCAGGCAGATGTTGCACCGAGCAATGAGGCAAAACTTTCATTCTTTTTGCATCATGGAGCTGAATACGTATTCCAGATGGGTTTTCGTCATATCAAAGAACTATCTAGCCTGCCCTATGTCGCATTCGTTTCGGATTTTGACAGCGATCCGTATGTTCAACAGCGCAATGTTAAAGCGCTATTTTCTGAAATATGTCGTGCCGATCCTGGCTTGTCTTGGACGGGTGATGAAATATTTAAACAGGAATCTATCGACAGACAGGCCAATAAAAAAATCATCGAGTGCGCGAATTGGCTGCGCAAAAAACATTTCAATGGTGCCGTTAAAGATCCTGATCTGGATGCCAATGCTGTTATTGCGATCGCAGTCATCTTTTCGATTCTGGGAGATGGTCGGATCGTTGCACGCATTGGCCAGAAAGAGATCGAAAATTTGATCAATAGAGTGCGGGAAGCAAAGCCGAATATAGATGCAGGCTGGGAAAAATTGCTCAAACAAACCCCGCCTGAATTTCAATCGATCCTGCGTCAACGCATGGTTGATTTACGCGACACCATCATAAAAAAGATTCAGTCGAGAACAAAAATAAAAACCGTCATCGCAGAGTTACAAGATTATTACGCAGGCAATGAATTGGAAGTCGACTATCCTTGATATAACACTTTTGTCTAGCTGCCTCCGATTACAAGTTTCGGTTCTCCTGATCGACTTTAGGTATGGTTTTGAAATCCCAAAGAACGATTAGGGTCATGACAAAGTCAAAAAAGAAATTGAGTTGAATGGATAATATTTGCTTACAAAAATTTATCTCAGCTTCACACCGAAAGCCCCTGTTGTATCGCATCGTCATCCAACGAGTTTGCTGCTCCGATCAAACCTGGCCAAGGAGCTCGTATTACCCAAGTAGGAATTTTTGAAAGATACGAACTAAACCGCCCCTTGTCTTCAAAACGGGAACGGAAAGGTGACGTAATAAAGTAGTTACCGAATTTGGGAATGATACCGCCACCAATATAGACTCCTCCTCTTGCCCCTAATACCAAGGCCACATCGGCAGCCACCGTTCCCAGCATGGCACAAAAGGTATCGATCGTTTCCTTGCACAGCGGGCAAGTGCCTTCAGTCCCTCGTTGACTGATTTCATTTGGCGGTAATGCTTCTTGTGCAACTCCATTGGCTTCAGCAATGACCTCATAGAGCAGAGACAATCCTGAACCGGAAAGAAGTCTTTCTGCTGACAAATGTGGAAACCTCTTCTTTGCCAGATTGATGAGCTCTGCCTCGCGTGCATTAAAGGCAGGCATGGTCATATGTCCACCTTCTCCTTCAATGGGCGTATAGCCGTGAGCATTTTGGAAAAGTCCAGAAACACCGAGTCCTGTTCCAGGACCAATCAAACCAATCGCTTTTCCGGATACGGGACTACCCGTGCCGACGGTCAACAAATCATCAGCTTTAAGAACAGGAAGGGACATGGCCAACGCTGTGAAATCATTTAGGATTCGCAGATGAGATATTGCAAGTTTATTGCCCAATTCTTTTATGGAAAATCTCCAGCCATTATTAGTCATGGCGAGGATGTCGCCTGAAATTGCCGTTGCGAATGCCAAGGCTGCCCAATTTGGTTTTGGCAATCCGGTCAATTTGAGATATTCCTGTATCGCTTCTGCCGGCCCGGAAAATTCGCTACAAGGCAAAGCAATCGGTTCAGATATGGTTGATCCTTTTGACAACTGCATCGCAAAGCGCGCGTTGGTTCCGCCAATATCTCCCACAAGGCGTGGATAGGTATCTGACAAAGAGATGGGCATGAAATACACTCCTTTTCAAAGTTGGTAATCGGCAAATAATATTAAACAAGCACAGTCAAATGAAGTGTAACTGTTTCAGCATGAAACCTAACGTCGCCACTCATCTATCAAAGATGCAACCAGCGCAGTCCAACCGGTTTGGTGGACAGCACCCAATCCTTTTCCAGTATCACCGTCAAAATACTCGCCAAATAGTATGTAGTCACGCCAGTAAGGATCGTTCTGAAATTTTTCAATATTTCCAAATACTGCACGTTTTCCATCCTCTCTTCTGGCAAATACAGATATCAATGAGTCCGCAAAATATTGAGCCATCTCTCCAACTGCTACTTTATTTCCGTCCACATCATAAATGGTGAGTGCGTCTCCATAGGCCTTGTCGAGTTTACGCAACGACTCAATCATCAGAAAAGTGGTGGGAAACCAAATTGGCCCTCGCCAATTTGAATTGCCACCCTTGATCTTCGAGTCTGCTTCTGCCGGTTCATAGCTAACCACGGTATCACCTAAAGTGTAGGGGTGATCTTGATGGTATTTCGACAGGCTGCGCAGTCCGAACTCAGATTTGAATTCTGCTGTATCCCATACACGTTGCAAGATGCGGTTTAACTGGTCAGGAGAAACGATGGTCAAAACGAGTGTTTTTTCATTTTTACGAAACACTTTGTTGACGCAATGGGAAACGATCTCCTGACGGTTATCGACGAACCAGTTCAGATTGACGGTAAATTCCTTATAAGGTTTGATCCACTGTTCTTCCAAGCGCTCAACTGCAAACAACGGAATCAAACCAACCAGAGATCTCACCCTGAGTTTTTCGAATCTGCCGTCAGGGTAACGAATAACATCGTAAAAAAATCCATCCTTTTCGTCCCACAGGTTTTGATCTCCATGCTCTCCCATGCGTTTCATTGCAGCACCAACATAGACATAGTGCTGGAAGTACTTTGTTGCCAGGCTTTCATATACCGGATTGTGCTTGGCCAATTCCAAGGCGATGCGCATCAGGTTCTGGCAAAACATTCCCATCCATCCGGTTGCATCGGATTGTTGCAACACGGCTCCACCGGGAAGTTTTTTTGAGCGGTCGAAAAGAGTGATGTTATCCAGCCCGAGAAATCCGCCTTCAAAAATATTATTCCCTGCCGGATCGACTTTATTTACCCACCAGGTAAAGTTGATCATTAGTTTATGGAAACATTTTTCAAGAAAAGCATAATCAGCCTTGCCGGAACGGATACGATCCATATTGAACACACGCCAGACAGCCCATGCATGTACCGGTGGATTCAGATCACTGAACTCCCATTCATAAGCGGGTATTTGTCCGTTCGGATGCTGGAACTGCTCAAACAGCATGAACCAAAGTTGTTTCTTGGCAAAAGCAGGATCAATGATCGCAATCGGAACCGTGTGAAAGGCAAGATCCCAAGCCGCAAACCAGGGATATTCCCATTTATCCGGCATAGAAATAATGCGCTGCGAATTGAGATGGCGCCAATGTTGATTGCGTATGTTCTTGCGAGATTGCGGAGGCGGCGTTCCCGGTTGATCCCCCTCCATCCATTTATTGACATCGAAAATATAGTTTTGCTTTCCCCACATCAGTCCGGCAAAAGCTTGCCTCTGTATCAAACATTCGTCTGCATTCGCTTTGGGCGGATGTATCGAATCATAGAATTCATCTGCATCGTTTTTGCATCGTTCAAAAATGGCGTCCGTATCAGCAAACGGCTTCTTCAGAATTTCCTGAGTGAGGCGGAGTTCTATTGTTATCTTTTTTCCTGCTGGAACCATGCGTTCATAATTAACACATGCTTTGGTTCCCTTCATTTCCAGATTGACGCATGATTCCCCGCTGATGATGTGGCGGTGAAAAGCATCTTTGAAAAAGGATCTTCCATCGGTTGCCTCTGTACCATACAATTTTGCCTTATTGGTTTCGTTGTCTGTAAATAGAGGCGTGCCTCCGCCTTCACAGTAGATATAACGACGTCCCAACTTATATTCAAAAGGCAGATTAGAAAGACCTTTTGCTTCTGTGTCATCCGCTAGAATGCATGAATAATTCTTGGTGGATTTAATCAGGCTTAAAACAGGCTCTTTTTCACGTTCCGTACCCCACGACCAAATATTCCGAAACCACAGGTTCGGAATGATATGAATTGGCGCTTCTTCAGGGCCCCGATTGTGAACCTCTATACGAATACAAATGTCATCCGGTGATGCTTTGGCATACGTTATGAATACATCGAAGTAGCGATCTTCCTCAAAAATTCCGGTATCAATCAATTCAAACTCGGGACCGCTGCCTCTTCTGGCCCGATTTTCTTCGATCAATTGTTGATAGGGATATGCAGCCTGAGGATACTTGTAAAGATAACGCATGTAGCTGTGAGTCGGCGTACTATCCAGATAGAAGTAGTAATCTTTGACATCTTCCCCGTGATTTCCCTGGGTATGAGTAACGCCGAAAGCTCGTTCTTTGAGGATAGGATCCTTCTTGTTCCATAACGCCAACCCGAAGCAAAGTAGCTGGTAACGATCACAAAAACCCCCTAAACCATCTTCCCCCCAGCGGTAAGCCTTGCTTCGCGCCATGTCGTGGGTAAGGAAGTCCCATGCCTCGCCATCCGGGCTGTAATCCTCACGCACCGTTCCCCAGGAACGCTCACTGAGATAAGGCCCCCATTTCCGCCAGGTAACATGCTCGAGACTGTCTGCTTCAGTCAGCCTCTGATATTCTCTGGTAAGCTTGAAGTCTTTCTTGCTCATTGTTTAGATCGGCTTTATCAAAATTAGTATTAGCTTAAGTGAAAATTTCTTTCATCAATTTTAGAGCGATTTTTTTTGGTTTCAAAGACTAATAATTACAATCTGCCCGATGAAAAGATTTAATAATTGTGTACCGTTTGATCAAGGCTACAAAGATATTGTTTGCCCTCTATCACTTTACATCAATGGTTCGAATTCGTGAAATAAAATTCCAGTTCTAAAATTCCAGTTTAGCGATGTACTACCTTTTCAGGTTGGCGAAGGCAGTAGCCATCGCGTTGTTGAGCGTGGGCGGCAATGCTGATTGTTTGTGCTGAGTCATGCGTTTTGCATTCGCACCACGGTCTCCTTGCACTTCCGTATTACCCCTCTGCGTTGAGCTATCGCTTAAGCGCATCGTCAATGCAATGCGTTTACGTTTTTCATCTACTTCCAGCACTTTAACTTTTACTACCTGCCCCGCTTTGACTAGGGTATGCGGGTCTTTTACAAAACTGGTGGAAAGCGCGGAAATATGCACCAGACCGTCCTGATGCACACCAATATCGACAAAGGCGCCGAAAGCGGCGACATTGGTCACCACACCCTCAAGAATCATATCCGGTTTCAGATCTTTAAGTTCTTCCACTCCTTCTTTGAAAGTGGCAGTAATAAATTCCGGACGCGGATCACGACCGGGTTTTTCCAATTCGAGCAGAATATCTACGATGGTCGGCACGCCAAATTTTTCATCTGCAAATTTGATCGGATTAAGCGTTTTCAGCAGTTTGCTGTCACCGATGATTTCCTTGATGTCTTTTTTTAGATCAACGAGGATTTTATTGACGACTGGATAAGATTCAGGATGGACAGCCGATGTATCCAGAGGATTATCTCCCCCCATCACACGCAAAAATCCTGCCGCCTGTTCGAACGTTTTTTCACCCAGACGTGGAACCTCGCGCAGTGCGTCGCGTGAGACAAACATGCCTTTCTGGTCACGATAAGAAACAATACTTTGTGCGACTGAACTGCTGAGGCCCGAGACGCGAGCCAACAGCGGGGCCGAAGCAGTATTCACATCCACACCGACTGCGTTTACGCAATCTTCGACGACCGCATCGAGTGAGCGCGCCAATTGAAA
>CAIRAO010000073.1 GCA_903876625.1 uncultured Gallionellaceae bacterium
ACATTCACGTCGCACTCAGACAAAAATCATTACCGCCAGCTGTTAGATAATACTTATAGGTATAAGGTAGTGCCAAAAATCCAGCCGGAAGGATCTTCATATAGACATTATCGCATTTCAAGATCAAATGACAGAATACAAAACCTCGAAAGGCAGGATCCAATTTCCACTTGATAAACCTATACCTTTTGAATTGGTTAGGGAAATTATTGCGTATCGAGTTCGAGAAATACAAATTAAAAAACTAGTGAATATCTAGATTGCTTAACTCACGAACGTCCGTTGATACTCGTAAAGAGACCAAATATGTGTAAAATGGACAGAGTGAACTACCGGCCATAAACTGCCCTTGCCAAGTACAATGCCTGTCACCCTGTAGTCTGTGCCAATAGCACCAAAGAAGCTAGTATCTCCGAAACGAATGGATGTGTTTTTTGGGATTATTATCAGTATCGAGGCAAGTAAAGTTATTGTTACATTGAAAATATTTTTATGACTTCGTTGAATTGCAAATCGTGCGTATAGAACACATCGCCCTTTGGACTAACGACATCGAACGCTGCAAACGATTTTATGTTACCTACTTTGGTGCAGTTGCCGGTCCTGGTTATGTCAATCCCGCCAAAGGATTCGAGTCATGTTTCTTGAGTTTCTCTGATGGTGCGCGTATCGAGGTGATGAAAACGATAAGCCTTGCACCGATTGTCATTGAGTCGGGTGCTCAGCGAATGGGGTTGACACATATAGCTATCTCTGTAGGCTCGAAAGAAAAAGTTGACACGCTTACTCAGATAATAAAAGCTGATGGTTATCCTATTTTGGACGGTCCGCGTCGGACTGGCGATGGATACTATGAGAGCATATTGCTGGACCCGGATGGGAACCGCATTGAGATTACAATTTAGCGCAGCATTACGGAGTGACATAAGGTATGCATCAGGAGAATGACCGCACATGACCATATTAATTCGTCGTCCCCAAGTATGCATCCTAGGCAGCGCAGAACCCGGCACTGCAGCATATGAGCTTGCAGGTGACGCCGGGGCGCTTCTGGCCAAGCTGGGCATCACAGTGGTAAGCGGCTGTGGAAGTCCGGCAACCAGAATCGCGGCCGAGCGAGCGATTGGCGCTGGCGGATTGGTGGTCAGCATCGTCCCGCCGGATCAAATGCCACCGCTAGACTGGCCAGCCACCGTAGTCATCCCCTGTGGCATGGGAGATGCGCGCAACCTGCTGATGGCACTTGCCGGAGATGCTTGCATCGTGATCGGCGGGAGGGCCGGCACGATTTCTGAAGTTTGCCTGGCTTGGCTGCACAAGCGACCACTTCTTCCTCTCATTGGTTGCGGTGGATGGTCCAACGAATTACCGTCGAACCCCCCGGACGAAAGGCAGAACTCACCTATTCTGGCCTGGGGTTCAATGACGGAGCTTGAGGGCCAACTTCGCAGTCTGGGCCTAGCTCAATGAAGACTGTTGTAAGCTTACCCTGGATACTTAACTATTGATGAACAAGTTTGTCTGTTATGTGTAGAGGAGCAGACTGTGGTGTTAGCGAAGTCAATCGGGCAGAATGCGGCCACTGGACTAAACCGCTCCGCGGTAGGTGCTCTCCGAATTAAAGGTTGTGGGTGATTGACAGAAATACGCTGTTCCTTAATTTGAGAAGTGAGGCAATCCGCCTCTTTCTCGACAAGGAGCAGAATCATGGACTCATCGACTCAAGCTGTTTCGCCATTACG
>CAIRAO010000074.1 GCA_903876625.1 uncultured Gallionellaceae bacterium
AACTGGATGCGCAGCGAACACGGGTTGGGGCCGGTCTACCGCACCACGTTGCTGGCAAAACTGCTTAATCTGCTTGCGATCAAGACTTCGTTGCTTGACCCCTTTGGTGTCGGTCTGGAAATGGAGACTGACAAGCCGGGTTGGTGCGATGCTCTTAACGGGCTGCCCGGGCTTTTTGGTTCTTCCACGCATGAAGCTTTTGCGTTGCGGCGCGGAATTGCTTTTGCGCGAAGTGCGGTCAATGATTATTTGTTGAGCTTTCCAAAATACAACACTCTGTTGCCCCAAACCCCCTCCCTAACCCTCCCCCGGGGGGAGAGGGAACAGAACCCTCTGGGTAATGAGAGGGAACAGAACCCTCTCCCACCGGGGGAGGGCAGGGAGGAGGTAAACCTTTCACCTATTATAGAAACTTCAATCGTACCTGACGGTTCACTATTGATGCCACAGGAAGTAGCACAGTTAGTTCGCTCGTTGACACTTATATTGGCCCAAGCCGACTCGAATAACTTTTTCCCGAGCTGGCAGCAATTGGCGACGCTTCGAGAAAACTTCCGCGATCAAATTCGTATGGGCGTGGCAGGCGAGGAAGCGCGTTTGTCTAGCGACGAAATACTGAAGTTCCTCGATGTGGCCGACAAAATATTGCAACAAGGACTATCGAAAGCGGTAGGCGAAAATGGTCTGCCGATCAGCTATTACATACACAACGTTGAGACCTATGAAATATTGACCGACACAACTGCACTAAAGCTCGATGATGACGCGGCAAAAGTGATCTACGTTCAAGTCACGCGCTTTTCGCAAAAGCCGGTCAGCAATTTTCTGGAAGGAGCGGTTCATGCTTTACGAGGAACCGGAAATTCAGCCAGCGCGGAAACACTTTACCGCGCAGTCAGGCAATCGTCTCTGTACGACCAAAAACTTGGCATGTACCGGGTGAATTGTCCGCTGGATGCTGAGAGCTTTGAAATCGGACGCAGCCGAATATTTTCACCGGGCTGGTTGGAGAACGAATCCATTTTTCTGCACATGCACTATAAATTTCTGCTGGAAACGTTACGCAGCGGACTCGAGCAGGAATTTTTCGACGATTTGCAGCGCGGCTTGGTGGCCTTCCAAAGTGCAGATATTTATGGACGATCACCGTTGGAGAATTCCTCGTTTATCGCCAGCAGCCGCTTCCCGGATGCCAAAGTTCACGGAGTCGGTTTCGTCTCCCGTCTCAGCGGAGCAACCGCCGAGTGGCTCAGCATGGTGTTGCACATGGGGCTGGGGACTGCACCGTTTCGCTTAGTTGAAGGTGCATTGCGCTTCGAGCCTCTGCCCACAATTGCCGAGTGGCTCTTCACTACTGTTCCGAGTGATGAGTTCGGCGCAAACAGTTTTGGCTTCAAACTCTTTGGGCAGACATGGGTGGTTTACGAAAACCCGTCCCGACGTGCAACTTTTGGCTCTGATGCCGTTGCGCCTGTGAGCTTTGATTTGCATTACAACGATGGCAGACGACAAACGCATACCGGAAGTTGGTTGCCGGTTGATTTAGCCTTGCACCTGCGAGAATACCAGCTCTCAAGGCTGGTGATTCACCTGGACGGAACCAGAGACCTGCGTTGATCTTTTCACCTAAATCCAAAAGGGGGGCGGGCGTCCCGCCCGCCAATCACCAGATCAAACAAAACATCCCTCCACCCGGATGGTATCGCCGTGGAGAAAAACACCCACCCCATTACGATACCCTCAACCTGACTCAATTTGTCACTTTCCGTTTGGCCGATACGCTTCCGCAGGTAAAGTTGAATGAATGGAAGGAAGATTTGGCTGAAGGGTGAATTTCAGATACGCAATACCGTCAGCAAGCGGAAGAGTGGCTGGACAAAGGAATGGGTGCCTGCAGGCTGAAGGATGAGCG
>CAIRAO010000075.1 GCA_903876625.1 uncultured Gallionellaceae bacterium
ATTGAATCTGACTACATTAAAAAAACAAATAACTTCGTTGCCTCAAATAAAAACGGGAAGACCTTCAAAATTTCTCTAACGATTAAAAAATTACGTTAGAAAAACGCTGATTGAATCGTCCCTCCTAGTGAAGGCGATGAGCAAGTTCTTTTGTCTACTGAGTTCCCAACAGCGCAGGAACAACGAAAAAGAATAAATCGGCGTTTCCTTATAATGCTTATTCAATCATTTGTTGGGGAGAGTAAGTGAGAATGAATTCTACCTTGTTTACGTCCATAACCAACTTTTTGTGTACTTGTTTTATATATGCCCCCGCTCTGTAGAACTCTCAAGACTCCCTCTTAATGCCCGCCAATTCGCGTACTTCAAGGTATACACGCAACAATTTTTGAGCAACAATTTCGCATGAGGAACAGTCAGCAAAATTTTCCAACCATATACCACTTATCGACTTTGATTATGGAGGCCATTCAGTATAGAAGAGCTCATTCTGCGAATGCTTAAACAGTTAAGTTAAATGACAATTATTGCTTCCTAGCACAGGGAGCGCCATATTTGTATCGATATAAGAACAACAATCCCTACGCAAGGCTGGTGAGTAGATGTTGGGATCGTAGATTTCCGGGTCAACAAATGACTATCTAAGGCACGAGCCAGTCATTCTTCAGAAAATCTGATTTAGTTACGAAGTTTTGTCAGTATTTCTTGCCTAACAATGACTGCCTTCTTTTGAGCGCAACGCAAAAATACACGAATTGCATCCGTAGTGGGCTTAACGCGTCCTGCTTCAATTTCCTTCATAAGTCTTAAAATCGGCTCTTCTATGGGTGAATTACTTTCCAGTCGTGCCTGGTCGTCTCGGTTAAGGAAGACTTGCTTCCATAGAAAAGCTCCCATGAGCTCTATTAAAATTGAAAATCCGATTGCAGTATAGAGAACAATACGTTGCTCATTACTCCCCAGTAGTCGCGCTACTTCTGATATTACTGGATCAGTCGCGCTCGTTACTCGCGCGACTCTTTCATGATCAAGTAATGCACTGAGCTGTTCCCGGAGTCGTGCGACTCTCTTCGCTTCCGATAATTCCGCAGATAATGCTTTGCGTATGCGCCCGTCTTCAGTAACGGCCAGTTGCGCGGCGACTATAGCCACTGGCCTTGCGCTGATCGACGCAATTTCTTGGCGATTAGCCGCTATTTCCTGCTCTAACATTGTCTGTTGAACTGAATGTGCAAAATGGTCGTCACGTGCAAGAAGGCTGGTATAACTAAAAAAGATCATGTGGCTATAAATCGCTCCAAGCAAGGTAAAAAACCATAGTACCCATCCCACCCTACGATTTGATATAGATGGAATAAAATGACTACCTGCCACTATTAAAATGGATATGGAAATCAGCGCCAAACGATCCAACAGAGTACTTCCGCGATACCAACCAGCAATCCCGGCCATAACCAAAGAAGTTGAAGTTACAGATAGCGCCATAATTAGTGCAGCAATTTGACTCATATAAAACCTTTCTAAATAAAACCCCTCAGATATTCTCCTCAAACAATCATTATTTTGATAACCAACCAGCCGAAATAGCACAAACATGAAAACTAGTTACCTCGGCTTTGTTATAGCCTCTAAACCTAAAGTCCCGTCAGATTCGACACCACCAACCGTTAATTCACGGTCAGTGCGAGGTAGGCGTTAGCCATCCCGTTTCGCCCCTGTTTTTCTCCGGAAGGAGAAGAGCTCGGACCGGTCTCGCTCTTACAACAATTTTTGCGGATCAAAAGAGATACGCAATGTTGACTAAAACATCTAGTCGAACGAGCTCATTATTTTGAGCTCTAGTTAATGCGACAGTTAAGTCGTTTGAATCACTTTAATTTTTGGTTGTAACCTTGCGGTCGCGTCAAGAACCAAAAGAACGCAGTGCATTTACCGTGCACCAGTCGTAAAGTCGCAGCAGCGACAAATTCAATGTGGTTAGAGTTTCAATATCATTAGCGCAGGTACATACCGGTAATATCCTTGCGAAAATGTCCCATTTCTTGTGCAACAATCCCCATGCTATCTTCAAAATTAATTCCTAAAGTTTGAAGTTCAATCATTCTGGATTGAGCATAGGTGTGTCGTATACCATGGCCTCCACATGTCCACCCTAATGCTCGTTTCGAGGCTTTGGTAAATGAATTGCTCCATTGATGCCCTCCCCCAACGTCATAATATTTTGTGTAGTAAATGTCTCGATCAGTCACAATTCGAGGTTCAGCTAATCGAAGAGTTTCAAGTCTTTCTGCTAATTCTGATGAAAGAGCGACCTCCCGAGCAAGGCCACCTTTTCCGATCACAGTAAATAGGCTCACATCTCTTCTGCCCAGAAATCGGTCATCTGTCCATAGACGATGTGATGAAGGCTTTAGAATATAAATCGGCGCAATGGTGTGTAGTTCAACTGCGCGTAACCCGGCATCTCGACAAATTAGAGTGGACAAGGAATGCTTGGAGGTTTGAGATTCGACTATTAGTAAAATTTGTTCTTGCGTATATGAGCGACTTTTTAATATCTGCTCATGTTCGCTTTTGATTACCTCAATTTTTTGCCCAAGTATGGATTGAATAGCTTGCCTGTCTTTGTCGAGTGTTTTTTGTCCGACAAATTCACTTCGATATTCCAAGTATTGAATAGCTAACTTCATAGTTAGACTTGCAAGCCCCTTACCCAACGGATCAAGCCGGTTATCTAAAATATACTTTGAGAGACAAGACAATGATTCGATATATGTTCGCGCCGTGCCAAGGCTGTGAATTTTTGAATCATTAGTTTTCTTTCCATGCCGTGGCTTGCCGATGGCAAGTTCCTGCCTTACAGCATGCCTTGCCTGACTTTTTGGTGAGCGGAATCTTCCCATGTCTTTATTCCACGTTCGTGGTCGAGATGTGCTTTTTTAAGAATCTTAAGATACTTGACCGAGCGATTTTGATGCGCTTCTCTTTTCTGAGCCAATACTGCAAGTCCGCAAAGGATGCACCCATAGTTCTAAGTTTAACTAATTCAGCGAGATGTCTGATTAGCTTTGACTTACTCCAAATTCGCCGTTTCCGTGCAATATGTCTGGATTTTTCTATTCTATTTAAAACATCATCTGGTTTAACTTTCGAATTATTCATAATCCCTCATTCCTTGCTGCAAAGTTTTTTTGACCAATCTAATCAATTCAGGAACAGTCTTGCAAAGAAAATAATTGGCAATCCATTCTCTCGCTCGTAAATTTTCCGAATCTCCTTCTTTCTTTTTTGCGACTGAAAATAGCTCGAAAGCCGAGGCTTCATCTCCGTCAGCTAGCCGCAGAGATGGGGGAACTTCAGAAAGTATGAATTTATTTTGCATTGATGGCCTGGTTAAAATTCCTTCGCAGATGAGGCACAACTCTTCAAGTCGCAGTCCATGCTTGTGAAATTCAGCAAGTAAATCGTCGAAATAAAAATTCCAATGGACCCACTTGTAAGCCTCACCATCATGGATGTCAGAAGCACATTCCTCGCTGACGTGCCCCCAATCAAAGTTATAACCCTTGGCTCCCCCATATAGGTTGGATGAGTTGTGTGGCCGTTTCAAAACTCCGGTTTTAATAAAATGGTCGATAAACTGTTGCGATTTTCCATTTAAGCGTAATTCATCGATGAAGGATGGGTTAGGTCTGATGGGGACAGCCAGTCCATTACGAAAATCGTATAGGGAATTCAATTGCATGCTTGCCTCCTTAGTATCAATTCGATAAGCAAATGTACATGAATAACCCTCATAATCAAAGCACATAATATACACTTAAGCGAAATACTTTTACGGGCGAAATTAGCTAGCGAACATTGCGAATATCTATCGCCATGAGCATGGCATATGTTCGTTGTA
>CAIRAO010000076.1 GCA_903876625.1 uncultured Gallionellaceae bacterium
AATAAATACAGAACTCGGAACGATTGAATTAATGCTGTCGAATGGCCTCAAGGTCATCCTCAAACCAACGGATTTTAAAAATGATCAGGTATTGATCTCCGCCACTCGTTTTGGCGGTCAATCATTATTTGATTTAAAAGATATGTACAACGCCCGATATGCTGCCTCACTCATTTCGGAAATGGGTTTGGATAAATTCACACCCATAGAGATGACTAAAATCCTGGCAGGAAAGTCAGTAAGCTTATATACAAGCCTCGGCAATTATACTGACAGTATTGATGGTTCTTCTGGCAGCACGGAGATTGAATCACTATTTCAATTTTTGTACTTGCACTTGACCAGTCCGCGCAAAGATGCCGAACTCTATAATGCTTTTATAAACAAGTCACAAGATTGGGCGAAAAATCAAAAATCCAGTCCGGAATCTGTTTTTTATGATCTGGTACAAACAACGATTTATGACAATCATCCGCGTATGGCCTTAATGGCGAAACCTGAAGATTTCAGGCATGTCGATCTTGAACGTGCATTGGCGATTTATCGTGAGCGATTTAGTAGTGTCAAAGACATGACCTTTGTCATTGTGGGTAGTTTTGATCCTGAGAAAATAAAACCGCTACTTGAAACTTATCTGGCCTCTTTGCCAACACATGAAGTTGCATCAAAGTATCGTGACTTGGGCATTCGTCCAGTAACGGGCATGGTTAAAAAAGAAAAGAGAATTGGCACCGAACCCAAAAGCGTTGTTTCTCTCACCTTCACCGGTCCAGCCTCCTATTCTGTGGAAGAAAATAAACGTTTTCTCATGATGATCGAAGTGATGAATATCAAAATGGTAGACATCCTGCGCGAGAAATTGTCGTTGATCTACAGCGGGGGAATGAGTGGTGTGATAAACCGCATTCCTTATGGCAATTATCGAATCAGTGTCAGTTTGCCCTGCGCACCCGAAAATGAGGAAAAAGTAATCGCGGCCATGTTTGCAGAAATCGAAAAAATCAAGAATGAAGGACCGCAACTAATCGATGTGGACAAGGTCAAACAGAACTGGACCAAACAGTATCAAATTTCAATGCGAACTAATTACAAATGGCTCGCGTCTTTGAAGGACTCAGTTTTGTATGGAACAAATCCTGCTGATATTCTTGCAGAAGAAAAAATGATTAATGCCATACAGCCTTTAGAAATAAAGGCTTCTGCCAATCGGTACTTCACCACGAGCAACTATGTACAAGCAGTGATGTATCCCGAAAAGTAGAGAATTTCATTGGTTATTCCTGTGGCTTCGGTATCGGGCGTTTTCCTACTTTTACTTGGACAGTGATTTCGCTCTGATTGCGCAGAAGTTTCAGCGGAGTTACTTTATTGGGTGGCAATGCAGAAATGGTTTCCAGCATGATGTTGGAATCACTCAGCGGTTTGTCCGCAATACTTAACAGAATATCTCCCGCTCTTACGCCCGCTTTATCTGCGGGGCTGCCGCGTACCACTTCAGCGATGAGTACGCCTTGAGTTGATCCAAGCTTGAATGATTCCAACAGCTCCGGGGTTAGGTCTTGCACTGCTACGCCGATCCATCCGCGAACAACCGAGCCGGTCTGGATGATTTGTTCCATGATTTTTTTGGCTGTACTGACAGGAATGGCAAAGCCAATGCCGAGCGAGCCTCCATTCGGCGAATAGATGGCACTGTTGATACCAATAAGATTGCCGTTTGCATCAACCAATGCGCCTCCGGAATTTCCGGGATTGATAGCAGCATCAGTCTGAATGAAATTTTCAAACGTATTCAAACCCAGATGATTGCGCTTAAGCGCGCTGATGATACCCATTGTTACGGTCTGGCCGACGCCAAAAGGATTGCCAACCGCAAGCACGATATCGCCGACGCGTGATTGTTCCGCGTGTCCAAAAGTGATCGCGGGCAAATTATCAGCCAAATCAATTTTGATCACAGCGAGATCGGTTTCCGGATCTGAGCCAACGATATGCCCCTTTGCTTTACGTCCGTCAGATAGGGCAACTTCGATTTGATCAGCACCTTCAATAACGTGATGGTTAGTCAGGATATACCCATCGTGGCTGACTATTACACCAGAACCAAGACTGGAGCTTTGTTGAGTCGCGTTGTCGTCGAATTGGTCACCAAAAAAGAAACGAAAACGAGGATCATTGATAAATGGCTGTGCTTGGGCTTTGACTTCATTGCTCGTATAAATATTGACCACAGAAGGCATTACTTTCTGTGCGGCCACACTAAAGCCAACTGAGGGGATCTTTCCGCCGTTATCTCCGGCATTCTCATATAGCGTTACAACTCCGTTGCGGGCTGCGGATGGTAGCAACGATGGCCTGAGCGTTTGAATGATGAATAATGCTGCCAGACCTATCGTGGTCGCTTGGGCGAATAAAAGCCAGAATTTACGCATGATATGATGGACTCGCTAATAGTTATGGAGAATAACCGAATGCAATTAAATGAGTTACGGGATTATATCGGAAGCTTGCTATCCGTCAGCCGTTTTCGTGATTACTGCCCAAATGGAATTCAAGTTGAAGGGAAAACACAGGTGCTGCGCATTGCAACCGGAGTTACTGCTTCGAAGTCTGTCATTGAGGCGGCTTCGGAGTGGGGTGCGGATGCCATCATCGTTCACCATGGGTAC
Organism: uncultured Gallionellaceae bacterium; assembly: GCA_903876625.1. Taxonomy (GTDB): domain Bacteria; phylum Pseudomonadota; class Gammaproteobacteria; order Burkholderiales; family Gallionellaceae; genus PALSA-1006. Next base: position 2,670 of record CAIRAO010000076.1, read on the forward strand.
TTTTGGCGAGAAGAGGATCCCTGTATAACAGGTATCAAAAAGCAGCGTATTGCCCTGTTATTGCAACGGAACATCAGCTTGTTGGCCTATCACTTGCCATTGGATGCCCATCCTGAACTTGGTAACAATGCGCAAATCGCAAAGTTGTTTGGCATCACAGTTGAAGGTCATTTTGGAGAACACGATATCGCCAGTTACGGAAAGCTTGAAGAGTCACTCAACTTAAATCAACTTGCCAGAAAAATCGAAAAAAAATTAAACCGAGCAACCCAAGTCATTGGGACAGCCAATTCCAATATTACCCGCATCGCCTGGTGCAGTGGAGGCGGGCAAAGTTACTTCGAACAAGCGCTTCCATTTTGCGTTGATGCATTCCTGACGGGAGAGATTTCAGAGCAGAACGTCCACGTTGCGCAAGAAACGGGAGTGGCTTTCATTGCGGCTGGACATCATGCTACCGAGCGTTATGGTGTGCAAGCTCTGGGAGAACATCTGGCTTTACAATTTGGACTGGAGCACCGGTTTTTTGATCAGGATAATCCGGTTTAAACTTTTACTCTGCTATGCAATTTATCCAGGGAAATTGAAGCGCTGCGCGGTGCCTCGTTCAAAGCTACGTTAGTCATGAGCAATCGTTCTCCAAATTCTTGCAATAAAGCTTGCCATGGTTGCAGCGCCTCTTTCATTAGCTCATCTCGCTTGGTAGAAAACCGCATCAGAAAGTCTTTGCGGCGCGGATACCAGGCTGACCATTGCCATGCAAGAAAACTATCACTGTCTTTGAATCCGAAGGCTTTTAACTGGTTTCGTAGTGATTCTACAGCAGATAATTTTAATTGCTCAGGTTCCGGTGTGGAGTTCCACATCAAGCCGTAATAGATGCGATAGTGATTTCCCATGAGTTGCTGTTCCATAAACGGGCGCAAAAAAACACGCTGTTGTGTACTAGGCTCCAAATGCAGCCCGACCAGTGTGCCTTCGCTATTGCGATCTTCGGTCAATTCGGTATACCAGGGTAGTGTTTGTTCGGTCAGCCATACACTCAGGTGTTCATTTAATTTATTCCAGAAACGGTTATTGCTCTCTAAGCGAATACCATCAAGATGTTCAGCGGCAATCAGCGCAAGAGAAAGATTCTCTTCGAGTGAAAAAAATTCAAGTACGGTCTGTTCTTCGTTCATTCTTCTTTTTGAGTTGAAAGTTTATATTCGCAGTCTAGCAAGAAGAGCACTAAAAACGCGACCAGAGTAGCAGTTTCAGCTTTTTATTAACCATCTAATATATAGGGCTTTTAATTATGATATATAAGTGAATGCTGTAATTCATTGAGTGGAAGGAACTTTAATCTAGTAAAAATAATAAGTTGGCGGAGGAGTGTTGACTTTATTTTTCAACATAGACATTATTCGCCACGTATCGTCAATCTGGTCAAGTTCGTACTGGAAAAATTAATTATGATTATAAAAAATAACAAAGGCGATTTCACCGTATTAAAAATCTGATTCACCCGTAGTATTGCAATGCCGGCATTAATTGGTCGGCAGCCTAAATTGTTTTGTTGGGGGAGCCACATACGATGCACCGTTTCCTAAGCTTGTTTATATTGCTTGTCGGGTTATTCGCTTATTCAGCCAGCTATGCTGCAGATGCGCCACAGTCGACACTTACCACCGAAGATGATTTGGGGCCAGCCATAGAGCAGCCCATCGAATTTCCTCACAATCGGCACGCAGGGAATCGTGATCCGTCTGATGCTGCCGATCCGTCGGTCCCTGCTAAAGGCGGTATGGAAATTAACTGTATGTATTGCCATACCTATGCACGACGCAGCATGGTGTCTGGAATACCGCCATTACGTAAATGTATTGGCTGCCACCAAAATCTTCCTTCAGTAAGGGATACACCACGCATTCAGAAATTATTTGAATATTGGGAAGCGAAGAAGCCGGTGCCGTGGAAGAAAGTGCACGACCTGCCGGATTTCGTGCGCTTCAATCACGAACGCCATATTCAACGATTTGTTTTTGCACAAGGCAAGCCTGTACAAGAGGCCTGCGGATATTGCCACGGCGATATCAAGACCATGACAGTAGCTCGTCGTCAAAAGTCGATAAGGATGGGTTGGTGCGTAAGTTGCCACGAGAAAGATCACGCAGTGGATGCGACAAATACCAAGACGACACATGGTCCGAATGATTGCTGGCAGTGCCACAAATAATCGGCCCGTGAATATCGCGAGTAAATATATCAAGATTTCAAAGAGGGTTCAGTGATGATTGAAAACAGTTTTGATCGACGAGATTTTCTGAAGGTGTTGGGGTGGGGTGGCGCAGCCGCAGGATTGAGCGGCTGTGGTTTTACCTCGATTCAAGACGGTGTTGAAACGGTTGTTTCCTATGTGGAGCCTCCTGAATACGCGATTCCAGGCATTTCAGTATATTTTAATTCCACGTGTGCACAGTGTGATGCCGGTTGCAGTATTACAGGTCGTTTGCGTGAAGGCCGAGTGCTAAAGCTAGAGGGAAATGCCAACTCAGTCATTAACCACGGCAAGATGTGCGGACTGGGCCAAGCCGGGGTTCAAGCGCATTACAATCCTGATCGTGTGCGCGAGCCGTTGCTGCGCAATGGTAGTAAGGGCGAAGTGATCGCCTGGGACAAAGCACTTGGCTTGATCAACGAGAAACTCACTGGCGTAAAGGGTGATGAAATAGCCTTTCTGACAGGTGGTGTGAGCGGGCATGTAAAAGTGCTGCTGAAAAATTATATGGAAGCAGTGGGTTCTAAAAACCATTACGCCTATGAAGCAGTTGCGCCCTCCGTAGTGCGTGCTGCGAATAAAAAGGCCTATGGCGTAGAAATGCCGCGCTTGCGTTTGGATAAAGCAAAAGTGGTGGTATCTTTTGGCGCGGACTTTTTAGGCGCCTGGGTTTCACCTGTGAACTTCTCTCAGCAATATGCAAAGTTCCGTAAAGCCGACGAAAATGGTCGTGGCGTGTTGGTGCAGATCGAGTCAAAGATGACGCTGACCGGCGCGAATGCGGATCGTTGGATTCCGATTCGTCCTGGAACTGAAGGTATTTTAGCGCTGGGTATCGTGCATGCTCTTGGCGCTGCCGGAGTAACCTTGCCGGCAGATGTTGCGGCAGTGAGCAAGGCCTACGATTCAGAGCGTGTGAATAAAGAAACCGGCGTATCGGTCGAACAAATCAACATACTGGCTGCCTTGTTGAAAGAGCGTAGTCCAAGTCTGGTGATTGCCGGAAGCGCAGCTGAGGGCTACGCACATGGGTCACAAAACGCCGCCGCAATTGCCTTGCTCAATCGTGTGTTGGGCAATATCGGCAAAACGATCGAAGCGCCAGTTAATGTTCCGTTCCCGCAAGTGGCGGTTACCACTGGTAATCGTTCTTCGTTGCAGGCATTGAACGACAGCATGGCCAATGGAAAAGTTAAAGTGCTGTTTAGCTACGGGGCTAATCCTGTATTCACCGCACCGAATGCGCTCAAGTTTAAAGAAAACCTTGCCAAGGTTCCTTTCAAAATAGCATTCGCCCAATACCTGGACGAAACTGCCCAAGAAGCTGATTTGGTATTGCCGCTCAATTCCGCTCTGGAAGACTGGGGGACCTCGATACCTGAATACATGGGCGAAGCATCCCAATTAAATATCACGCAGCCGTTAATGGAGAAGTTACATCCAAATACTCGCGGCCTTGGGGATGTGTTGTTGAGTCTGCTCAAGCAGCGCCGTGAAAAAGAATACAAGGATTTTGAGGATTTCTATTCTTACTTGCGTAGTGCGGTGGTGAAGAATAAATCTGCGCTTGGTGGAGCAGGACAAGATGACGATACTTTCTGGACAGCTTCGCTGAGTTCAGGTTTCGTTCACTTCTCAGCTTCGTCAGGAAGTGTTTCAGCCAAGTCGAGTGCTTCGGGGTTGGTTCTGCCACCTCCCGCAGAAGAAGATAGTGCCTATCCGTTACGCCTGATTCCGCAGGTAACGGCAAGTATGCGCGATGGTCGTCATGCCAACCAACCATGGTTGCAAGAGTCGCCTGATCCCTTAACGACAATCGTGTGGGACTCTTGGGTTGAGCTGCATCCAAAGACAGCAGCCAAACTGGGCATCGTCGAAGGTGACATTATCGAAGTGACCTCTCGCAGTGGATCAATAACGGCACAAGCTTACTTGTTCCCAGGCATTCATCCAGAGGCAATATCTGTCCCCTTGGGCTATGGTCACGTTGCGCTGGGTCGCTGGGCAAAAGGTGTCGGCGTGAATGC
>CAIRAO010000077.1 GCA_903876625.1 uncultured Gallionellaceae bacterium
AAACCTGTCATGTTGGATTTGCATCAACGCAATCAGGATCGTTGCAACCGTTCAACAGCACCCTCACTAAACATTGTGAAGTCAGTTCGTGATGCAGTTCATCGCTAATCATTTCACCACTGTTTTAAGTTCCCTTTATGTTCTGGCTTGCCCTTCATTTCCCCGCGCTTCCTCTGGAAATCTTCTGCCGAGGTGGTGCAACACCCGAACCTCTCGCCGTTGTAGAAAAACAGGGTAACCGTTCGCGCGTAAAAGTCTGCAACCAATCTGCCCGTGAACTTGGAGTGAGAATTGGGATGACAGGCTCCGCTGCTCAGGCGTTAGTAACCAATCTTATCGTGCGAGGCCGTGACCTTACGGCAGAGCAGGAATCGCTTGAAGGGCTTGCCGCATGGGTGGGCAGTTTTACACCTGAAGTCAGTCTCCAACCTTCAGACGGATTGCTGATTGAAATCGGCAGTTGCTTGAGATTGCATCGAGGTTTTAAAAACCTCACTAGGCAGATCAGATACGGATTAATTCAAATGGGTTACAGTTCGAATCTTGCCTGCGCACCGACGCCCCATGCTGCATGGTTAATGGCGCTGGCTGGTAAGGAGGTTCTGATACGAGAAGCGGACAAGCTCGACAAGGTTCTTGGCGAACTGTCAGTACAATTTCTCGACCAATCACCCGATACCTTGGCGAGTCTGGAAATGGTCGGTGCGCATACCTTGGCAGTCTGTCTGCGTTTTCCGCGTGCAGGTTTGGCGCGTCGTTTTGGTCAGGGCCTGTTGAATGAACTGGACCGCGCACTGGGTCGACTGCCAGAAGCGCGCGAATTTTTCGTCCCGCCCCCCTATTTCAAACGACGTCTGGAATTACCCTCACTTGTATACGAAGCTGAAGCGATGCTCTTTGCAGCAAGACGCCTGTTGTTGGAATTGGAGGGGTATCTCAATTTGCGCCAGTCCGGTATACAGGAGTTTGAACTTGTCTGTTGCCATGAGGATTTGCCGGAGACTGTGTTGAAAGTTGGGTTCGCACAACCCACTCATAACTTGGAGCGGATGCTGCTCCTGTTACGAGAAACCTTTGGTCGCATCCGTTTGTCTGCTTCTGTTCACACCATCATTCTTCAGACCAATAACATCAAAGCCATGGAGTTATCGAATCTGGATTTGTTTCAGGATAATTTAGAAACAGGCGATGGTAATCTGTTGCTGGAACGGCTGCGCATCCGCTTGGGGAAAGAGGCAGTATTCAGTATTGCCCCTGCAGCTGATCACAGACCAGAGTTCGCGTGGAGACCCTGCGCTGCCGGAGAGGCAATCACATCCCCAAGCAAACTTCAACGCCCGCTGTGGTTGTTGCCCAAACCATTACCCTGTCAAATAGATCGGCTTGCTTTGGAGTCAGGACCCGAACGCATCGAGAGCGGCTGGTGGGATAACATGGATGCACTGCGTGACTATTACGTGGCGCAAGGTCGAAACGGTTCCAGGCTCTGGGTATATCGCGACCGCAAGAGTGGTGCGTGGTTCGTGCATGGACTGTTTGCCTGAAACGCTGAGTGATTTGTATGAACGCTTACGCAGAGCTGCATTGCCTCTCCAACTTCACTTTTTTATGTGGTGCTTCCCATCCTGAAGAATTGGTCACCAGAGCAAGTGAGTTGGGTTACACAGCACTCGCCATTACCGATGAGTGCTCCCTTGCCGGGATCGTACGTGCCCATGTGGCAGCAAAAGCCTGCGGCTTGAAGTTGATTGTGGGTAGCGAGATTCGTTTTGAGGACGGTCCAGGTATTTTGCTGCTGGCAACTGACCGAACAGGCTATGGCAATTTGTCTGAGCTGATCACTCAAGGGAGGCGAAGTGATATTAAGGGGAGTTACAACCTGTCACTGAAAAATATTCAAACTGGCTTACCCGGTTGTCTCGCATTGCTGTTGCCTGATCCGCTACCAACTTTGGCACAAGCCCAGCAAATCGCAGCCACTTTCCCGGAGCGGTCTTGGTTAGCGGTGGAACTGTTTCGAAGCTGTGACGATACAGACCGTCTCGCCGCATTAACTGAATTGGGAAAAGCAGCCGGATTACCTTTGGTCGCGACTGGTGATGTACACATGCATATTTCTTCTCGCCGTGCAATGCAAGACACACTCACCGCCATTCGTCTGGGCACACCTGTATTTGCCGTTGGCGCCTCACTCTATCCAAATGGTGAGCGCCGATTACGTGAACGAACTGAATTGGTCAGTCTATATGGTTCAGCTTTGCTGGAACAAACATTGGTCATCGCAGATAAGTGTCACTTTTCTCTCGATGAGTTGCGCTATGAATATCCTGAGGAACTGGTCCCAAAAGGTGAAACAGCTATCTCTCATTTGCGCCAGCAGACTGAAGCAGGATTAGCACAGCGCTTCCCAGACACTATTCCTCAAAAAGTCCGGACTATGGTGGAACATGAACTGACATTGATCGAGGAACTCAAGTACGAGCCGTATTTTCTGACCGTGCATGACATCGTGCGCTTCGCAAGAGGGCGCAACATCCTATGTCAGGGGCGAGGGTCGGCTGCCAATTCCGCAGTGTGTTACGCACTGCATATCACCGAAGTGAATCCGGCGTGCATGGAAATGTTGTTCGAGCGATTTATTTCCAAAGAACGCAATGAGCCACCGGATATCGATGTTGATTTCGAGCATGAGCGGCGCGAGGAAGTCATCCAATATCTCTATGCCAAATACGGACGGGATCGCGCAGCGTTAGCGGCGACCGTAATCACTTATCGGCCCAAAAGTGCAATGCGCGATGTAGGCAAAGCACTGGGCTTTGATCTGGAACAGGTTGATCGATTGGCAAAATCGATGGCGTGGTGGAATGGGCGCCAAGTCATGCCGGAACGTCTTGCAGAAGCAGGCTTCGATCCGGCTAACCAGAAAGTTCGATTGTTGATGCAATTGTTAGATGAAATCGTGGGCTTCCCGCGACACCTTTCACAACACGTGGGGGGCTTTGTGATTGCACGCGGTAAACTCTCTCAACTGGTGCCGATCGAGAATTCTGCCATGGCTGATCGCACCATCATCCAGTGGGACAAGGATGACCTCGATGCGTTGGGGCTGTTGAAAATTGACGTTCTTGCACTGGGCATGCTGTCTGCAATTCGGCGTGCGTTGAATGAAGTGAGCCGATTACGCGGTAAACAGTTCACGATGTCAGATGTCCCGATTGAGGATTCGGCGGTGTACGACATGATCGGTCATGCGGATACGGTGGGGGTGTTCCAGATTGAATCGCGTGCGCAAATGTCCATGTTGCCACGTATGCTTCCGCGTAGTTTTTATGACTTGGTCATTGAAGTCGCCATTGTGCGTCCGGGGCCAATTCAGGGTGGCATGGTTCATCCCTACTTGAGTCGCCGCCAAGGCATGGAAGCGGTGACCTTTCCGAGTAAAGCAGTCAGAGATGTGCTGGAACGCACTCTGGGCGTTCCCATTTTTCAGGAACAAGTAATGAGACTTGCGGTCGTGGCGGCAGGATTTACACCTGGCGAAGCAGACAAGGTGCGGCGTTCAATGGCTGCGTGGAAACGAAAAGGTGGACTGGAACAATTCGAGCGAAAACTGATTGACGGTATGAGAGAGCGGGGATATCAGGAAGAATTCGCCCAGCAGATTTTCCAGCAAATTCTCGGATTCGGCGAATATGGATTTCCCGAGTCTCATGCTGCTAGCTTTGCACTACTAGTATACGTTTCTGCCTGGCTCAAATGTCATGAGCCAGCGGCGTTCGCCTGCGCTCTATTAAATAGCCAGCCCATGGGATTTTATGCACCGGCCCAGATCGTGCAAGACGTCCGTCGCCACGAAATCGAAGTGCTGACAGCAGATGCGATGGTAAGTCTTTGGGATTGCACATTGTCAATGACACCCCACACCTACGCATTGATCAATGAGACTCAGCAATGCGGTAATGATCAGCCTGTGCTACGTCTTGGTTTGCGTATGGTGAACGGACTCTCTCGGGAAGGTGCAGAAAGACTGATTGCAGCACGTCAACTCAGATTGTTTGAGAGTGTAGAAGATTTGGCGACACGCGCAGTACTGGACAAACGCGACCTCAAATGCTTGGCTACAGCAGGTGCCCTGACCACGCTCGCCGGGCATCGAAGGCAAGCTTATTGGGATGTGGCAGGAATTGAGCGGATGACCCCTCTGGCACTTTCTACGATCAAAGAAAAGCAACCCAAGTTAATTCCACTGACGGAAGGCCAGAATTTGGTAGCCGATTATTCCAGCTTAGGGCTCACATTGGGACGACATCCGCTCTCACTGCTGCGCCATGTATTGCAACTACAGCGCTTAGTTACAGCAAAGGAGTTACGTGGGTTTCCACATGGGCGGCTTACCCGCGCAGCCGGATTAGTGATCAGTCGTCAGCGTCCGGGTACTGCGAGCGGTGTAACTTTTTTAACGTTGGAAGACGAGACCGGATCAATCAACGTCGTGGTATGGAGGGATCTGGCTGAACGGCAACGACGCGAACTATTGGGGTCACGTCTGCTTGCGGTATACGGTGTGCTAGAACGACAGGGTGAAGTAACTCATCTGATTGCTGGTCACTTGAAAGACTTGACGCCTATGCTCGGTGAATTGGTTACCCTGTCTAGGGATTTTCATTAACACGATCTAATTATGCTGTTGGATTTTTCTTGTTCCACGAATAATATTCAGTGTTGTGCTTTTCAAATTCATTGATAACCTTATTTAAATTCCCTGCTATTTTTCGCATGAAAAAAATATTAATAGCTGAAAAATGGCTCTGAGACTGGGCTTTAAGCAATGCTTGTCCAAGTTATAGTGACTTAATTTATTAAATTCCCTGCAAATTTCCCTGTTATTGGGAACTTAACAGAGACGAGTTAGCGCCAGACTACGTCCACCGCCAAATAAATAAGTTAAGAGCCAAAATTCCATTTATACCAAGCCCATCCGGCTAATCCAAGAATAATCAGAAACAATACAATGTTTGGCCAAATCGATTTTTTTTCTGCATAAGGATCGGCCAACGAGCGATGCGCGCCTGCGGGCAGATAAGGCAAAGCGGTTAATGAGCTACCAAACGGGATATTGATGTGCACTCTTGCATTGATGGCCCACCCGCAGGCATCGAGAATCGGACCAAGATTTCGGCGTTTCAATTTAAACCAAGCTAACGCCATGGAGGGGCCCGATACGGCAAGCATTAATCCAAACATGGCCAAGGGTACTTGCCAAAACTTTAAGTTAAAGATGCCAGTGACGATTGAAGCAAGAATTCCTCCGATAGCACCTATAGCTAATCCAATTGCCGCGAAAATACCTGCGAATTTGGCAACATCGAATGCCGGTTTTGGTGGAGTATTTGGAGTAGAGGCTGCAATTTTGTTGCCGCTTTCCAATACGGTTTTAATTACTTTATCTTGGATTTCATTCGATTTGGAAGCGGCAAATTTCTGCAATTGTTCACTGATCGCTTTTACCAACTTTTTATAAGGAGACCAGAATGCTTGACGGATACTGATGGGATGATCAGCTATCCGAACAATGGTTGCGTTCCAATCTTGGCCTTTGCGATCATAGAATACCCCATTTCGTCCTACTGATAAGAAATCAGAATCGCCATTTGTAAATGCAGCAGCGATATTCATCTTCTCCGCCCCACCTTTGCGCACCAGTTCACAGTAGGCTAGGCACACGCCACTTGAGTTTGAGTTGGCGGCATGCGTATTTACATCATCGACCCTGATGCATAACTCGCAACTTCTACCATCAAGATATAGTGTGCCCACCTGGAAAATTGATTTCTTTTTGCCTGAGTAAAACTCACGGAAAGAAACAAAATTATTTACAAGCCTGAATAGATCACGCTGATAACGTATCAATCGTTCAACAGAACGAATCGATTTGATTTCGCTCTCAACCGCTTTATCTTTGCTGATAAGCGTATTGATCTCCTCTTGGTGATGACTGGAAAGAATTTCGCTAAGTCTTGCAATGCCGAGTTTTCCAACTGAGGAAACAGGTTTTATTTTTTGCCACGATTCATAGGCAGATAATTTTACACACAAAGATTGCCATTCTTCTTGAGTAATAGTTTGTTTGTTACCCAGCAGAGGC